>JALUDK010000078.1 GCA_027044005.1 Acidilobaceae archaeon
GCCACACCACCAAGATAGTCCAGCACGGCGAGCCAGGACTCAAGGCGACGAGGAGCAGCCTGCACGTGGCATCCAAGTAGGGGTGAGTAGCGGTGCCTAGGTGGAGCTATAGCTACAAGGTGAGGGACGAGTCAAAAATAGCCAAGGCGATGGTGTGGGACGCCCCCGTGCACGTGAAGGTCATGAGGGAGGTAGCTGAGGCCATAAAGGGTATGAGGGTAGACGAGGCCAAGAGGTTCCTAGAGGCGGTCATAGAGAAGAAGGAGGCAGTCCCGTTCAGGAGGGCCCACGGAAAGCAGGCCCACCGGAGGGGGCTAGGAGCGAAGTGGGGCTGGCCAGCGGGCAGGTACCCGGTGAAGGCGGCCAAGATAATGCTCAGGCTCCTAAACAACGTGGAGAACAATGCGGAGAACAAGGGCCTAGAGGTGGAGAAGCTCAGGATAATACACGTGGGGGTCCACAAGGGCCTCACCCTCAAGAGGTGGATGCCCAGGGCCTACGGGAGGGCATCCCCCAAGTACAAGACCCACAGCCACGTGGAGATCATAGTAGCCCAGGAGGGGTGATGACAGGTGTCTAGGATAAAGAAGATGTTCCTGAGGCAGTCGATCCTCAAGGCAAAGGTAGACGAGTACCTAGCCCAGAACTTCTACGAGGCAGGCTACAGCGGGGCATTCATAATACAATCAGGCCTAGGAACCAGGGTACACATCTACGCCGAGAGGCCAGCCCTGATAATTGGAAGACGTGGCGCGACAGTCAGGAGGCTACAGGACATACTAAGCACAGTCTTCGGCCTAGAGAACCCCCAGATAACGGTGAGCCAGCCAGACAACCCAGAGCTCGACGCCAGGATACAGGCATTCAGGATAGCAAGGTCCATAGAGAGGGGCTACCACTTCAGGAGGGTAGCCTTCGCCGCCCTAAGGAGGATAATGAACAACGGGGCAGTCGGCGTGGAGGTGACGATAAGCGGGAAGCTGACGAGCGAGAGGGCCAGGTTCGAGAAGTACAAGGCCGGGAAGGTCTACAAGGCCGGCCAAGTGGTAGACGAGCTAGTAGACAGGGCAGTGGCGCACGCAAAACTGCCCAAGGGGATTATAGGAGTAGAAGTCATAATAGTAAAGCCCGGAGTCACACCGGACCACATAAGGATAAAGAGCCCCGAGGAGGTCAAAGGCTTCATAGAGTCCCTAAGAGAGGAGATGATGGAGGAGCCCCTGCCAGACGAGCTAAAGGAGATGATAGAGGAGGTGAAGGAGGGTGGCGAAGCATAAGGTCAAGGCGAAGGAGCTAAGGCAGATGAGCAGGGAGGAGAGGGAGAAGCTCCTCCAAGAATTCCGATCAGAACTAGTAATACTAAGGCACAAGGCGGCAGTGGGGGGCCTAGAGAGCCCCGGCAGGCTCAGGGAGCTCAAGAGGAACATAGCCAGGATACTAACAATAAACAGGGAGGAAGAGCTGGGTAAAAAGTGAGGATCACAAGGAGAAACCTAGCCAACCACCCACTCATAGGACTCAAAGCCCGGATCCTTTCCTACCCCGACCCCACGATAAGGGGGCTAGAGGGAACCATAACAGGGGACAACAGGAGAACCCTAACCCTAGACACCGGCGGCCGCGAGGTCCTAATCCTGAAGGCCCACGCCATCCTCCTAATAGAAATCCCCGGAGGGGGATGGGCCAGGGTGAAGGGAGAGTTATTAACCGGTACCCCGCCGGATCGGGCTAAGAGGATACTGAGGGGTAGGTAGGCGGTGCCAGCCCTGAAAGAGGTGAAGAACCTCAAGATACCCGGCGTGAAGCCGCCGGAGGAGAAGTGTAACGACCCAAACTGCCCCTGGCACGGGACGCTCAAGGTTAGGGGCATCATAATGGAGGGCGTAGTAGACAAGGCAAGGGCCAGGAGGACGGTAGTTGTAAGGCACGACTACCTATACTACGACCGGAAGTACAAGAGGTACGAGAGGAGGAGCAAGAGGATACACGCCCACCTCCCAGACTGCATAAAAGTCTCGGAGGGAGACATAGTCGTAGTCGGAGAGACAAGGCCCATATCAAAGACGGTTAAATTCGTAGTGCTAGGGGTAAAGAGGAGGGTGTAGCAGGATGCCAAAGAAGAAGAAGTACGGGGCAGTACTATCCAGGTTCGGCGTGAACAGGGGCCTCCAAGTAGGCTCCTACGTCACAGTCGCCGACAACAGCGGGGCAAAGGAGGTGATGATAATCAACGTTCCACTATTCAAGACAAGGCTAAGACAGCTACCAGCCGCGGGAGTAGGAGACCTGGTAGTCGTAACAGTGAAGAAGGGCACACCCCAGGTAAGGAGGCAGGTAATGTACGCCGTGGTGATAAGGCAGAGGCGCCCATTCAGGAGGAGCGACGGCACATGGGTCTCCTTCGAGGACAACGCCGTGGTGATAGTAAACCAGGACGGCACGCCCAGGGGAAGCGAGATCAGGGGCCCCGTAGCTAGGGAGGCAGCCGACAGGTGGCCAAGGATAGCAAAGCTAGCCACAATAATAATATAGGAGGGTGACGGGCCATGGCGAGGCTAACACTGAGCAGGCAGCCCAGGAAACAGAGGAGAGCCTACTACAGGGCCCCCCTCCACAGGAGGCAGAAGCTGGTGACCGCAACCCTAAGCAGGGAGCTAAGGGAGAAGTACGGGGTCAGGAGACTACCCGTCAGGAAGGGGGACAAGGTAAGGATCATGAGGGGCGACTTCAAGGGTCACGAGGGCGAGGTTGTAGAGGTTGACCTGAAGAGGTACGCCATCTATGTTGACGGGGCAACAATAAAGAAGGCAGACGGCACACCCGTCTTCAGGCCAATACACCCATCAAACGTCATGATAGTACAGCTAAAGCTAGACGACAAGTGGAGGCAGAAGCTTATAGAGCGCAGGGGAGGCAAGAAGGAGGAGGCTGGTGAGTAATGGCAAGGATGGGAGGGCAGCGGAGGCTAAGGGCACTAGCAGCCCCCAAGTTCTGGCCCATACTCAGGAAGCACTACAAGTGGACAGTCAAGCCGAGGCCAGGCCCCCACCCAGCCGAGAGGAGCCTACCACTACTACTCATAGTCAGAAACGTCCTAGGCTACGCAGAGACGGCCAGAGAGGCTAGGAAGCTGATAAGCGAGGGCCACTTCAAGGTAGACGGGAGGGTCAGGAAGGACTACAAGTACCCCGTAGGATTCATGGACGTAATAGAGGTGGTGGACACCGGGGAGACGTACAGGTTCCTCCCCTACCCAGTCAAGTACTTCAAGCTACACCCCATACCACGGGAGGAGGCCCAGATAAAGCCGGTCAGGATAGAGAACAAGACTACTGTCAGGGGAGGCCACATACAGCTCAACCTCCACGACGGGAGGAACATACTAGTCAAGGTCAAGGACCCGAGGAACCCCGTCGAGGACACATACAAGACCATGGACACGCTAGTAATAACACTCCCAGGACAAGAGGTCAAGGACCACCTAAAGTTCGGGGAGAAGATGCTATCCATAATCATAGGAGGCAGGAACGTGGGCAGGGTAGGGAGAATCGTGTCAATCCAGAGGGGATGGGGGAGGAAGAGGAGCATAGTAACAATAGAGGACGCCACAGGCAACCTATTCCAGACAAGCCTAGACTACATACTAGTTATAGGCTCAGAGAAGCCAGTCATATCGCTACCGGAGGGTGCGTGGAAGTGAGCCTGCCCATACCACCAGAGGAGGTCTCAAGGATACTAGACGACTGGAACAAGCACCCCATGAGGAAGCCAAGGATCGCCAAGGTAACCGTAAACATAGGAATAGGATACAGCGGAGAGAGGCTACAAAACGCGGCTAGGGTACTAGAGGAGCTAACAGGCCAGAAGCCATCATTCAGGAAGGCAAAGAGGACGATAAGAGCCTTCGGGGTCAGGAGGGGAGAGAACATCGCAGTCATGGTAACACTCAGGGGCGAGAGGGCAACCGAGTTCCTAAAGAAAGCCCTAGAGGCGGTGGGCTACAGGCTCAAAGCCTCTAGCATAGACGAGCACGGCAACATAGCATTCGGAATAGAGGAGCACATCCTAATACCAGGGGTAAAGTACGACCCAGAAGTCGGTATCCTAGGCATGGACGTAGCCATAACAATAGAGAGGCCAGGCCACAGGATAGTAAGGAGGAAGAGGCAGAGGAAGACACACATACCCAGGAGGCACCGGGTCACCAGGGAGGAGACCATGATACTATTAAACCAGCTATTCGGAGTACGCTTCATATAACGGAGGTGGCAACAGGGATGGGGAAGTTCAGGCCCATAAAGCCCAAGAGGATGGGAAGGGGAGCCCAGCGCTGCATGAGGTGCGGCACAAGGGACGCGGTCATACAGAAGTACGGCATATACCTATGCCGGCAGTGCTTCAGGGAGGTAGCACCACTACTAGGATTCAGGAAGTATAGGTGAGGAGCCATGACCATGCAGGACACCCTAGCCAACGCCCTCGCGACACTCCAGAACGCCGAGATGAGGGGCAGGACCGAGACGGTGATAATGCCAGCCTCAAAGCTAATAGCAGCGGTACTCAGAGTCCTGCAGAGGGAAGGCTACATAGGCGAGTTCGAATACATAGACGACGGCAGGTGGGGCAAGTTCAGGGTACAACTCCTAGGCAGGATAAACAAGGTCGGGGTAGTAAAGCCCAGGGTATCAGTAAGCTACAGAGAGCTCACCAGGCTACCCGAGTCCCTCAAGAAGTACCTGGCAAGCAGGGATATAGGAGTCCTCATAATATCAACCAGCCAGGGAGTTATGACCCACAGGGAGGCAATGGAGAAGAGGATAGGAGGAGTAGTCATAGCATACGTCTACTAAACCACCTCCATCCTAACCTCAGGCAGGAGACCCCTCTCACGAGCCATCCTATACAACACCCTATGAGCCTCCACCCCATCCTCACCCATATCAATAGTCCTCTCATTAACATACATGGTAATGAACCTCTCCAGCAACCCCCGATCCTTAACCCTAGAGTACCGGGAGGCGAACGAGACAGCCTCCACCTTATGCTCATACGCATACCGTATACTCTCAACCAGCGCCCCCCGGAAGGCCTCAGCCACCCCCCTGCCATGGGACATACTAAACAAGTCGACACCCAGTGGCATAGGCAGCCCTCCAGTCTCCCTACTCCACCACTCCCACAGATCCACCACCAGGTCCAGCCCCCTGCTCGAGTAGGTTATCTGCTCCTCATGGATCAAGAGGCCAGCATCAACCTCGCCCCTCTCAACCATGCCCGGGATCAAGTCGAACCTAGCAAACACGGGCTCGAATACGTCCCCCACGGCGAGGCGGAGGAGGAGGTAAGCGGTAGTATACCTGCCCGGCACCGCCACCCTAGCCCCCTTCAACCCGTTTAAGCCGGGCTTAGCAACGACAACAGGCCCATAACCCTCGCCCATGCTAGC
>JALUDK010000079.1 GCA_027044005.1 Acidilobaceae archaeon
GGCTAGTAGTAGTACCAGATTGTCTCGTACTCCTTGGGGTCCTCCCCTATCTCCTCTAGCCTCTTGAGGTAGTCGTATATGGGCACGTCTACGTATGGCCAGGGGTCGACGGGTGCTATGCCCTTCTCCCATGGGTGCCATAAGTAGATCCTGTTGCCGTACTTGGGCATTACTGCTATTAGCTCCCTGTCCTGCCATGCCCTTATGTGGTTCTTTCCTAGTGCTGGTACGTTGAATACTGGCTCGTCGGTCCTGAAGCTTCCGGGTAGGAGCCTGGCCTCCTCCTTCCTCTCCTGCATTATCCTCGCCACTGGCACTAGGTAGTCCTTCTGCTCGAACTTGCCCTTGGGGTAGAAGTTGTAGTATGGGTCTATGCCGACCATCTTCAGGGCTATCCTGGTTAGGACGTACTGGAATCTCCTGCTGGTGGTGAAGGTGTAGACCTGCTGGTTGTAGACGTATACCTTGTTCTTCCTCAGGTTGGCCACTGCCTGCGCCATCTCGGGGGTCACCTCCTCGGCGCTCTCGACGTGCGTTGATACCGTCACGTTCCTCTTGCCCGGCTCTATGTAGCTTCCCAGGATCTCTCCCAGCTCCTCTGTGATCCTCATGGGAACGGTGACGGGGATCCTGGTCCCTATCCTTATCAGCTTTATGTGGTCTAGCTGGGCTAGCTTGCCTAGTATCCTATCGATCTTCTTGTCGCCCAGGATTAGCGGGTCGCCGCCGGTTATGAGCACGTCCATTATCTCCGGGTGCTCGGCGAACCACTCTATACCCTTCTCTATGACTGGGAGGGGTAGTATGCCTTCTGCGAACATCGCGGACTCTATCTCCCAGTTCCTCTGGCAGTATACGCATATCTGGGGGCATGTGTCCGCTGCCTTTAGTATCGCCACCATGGGATACCTCCTGGTTATGAGGTGCGCGGGGCTCGTGTCGTGCTCCCTCATGAAGTCGAACACGTAGAACCTCTCCTTCCTGTGCTTGGCCATCTTCTCGACGAACCACCTGGGGGGTATGACCTGGCTCCTGACCTGTGGGTCCCTCTTCCTGTCTGCCCTTGTGAAGTCGAAGAGGTGTAGGTAGTAGGGGGTTATGCCGAATGGCACTCTGAGCTTTATGGCGAGCTCCATATTCTCTATGTCCTCCTGTGTTAGGGGTACTAGGTTCTTGAGGTCCTCTATGTGCTCGAGCCTCTTGAATATGTGCCTGAAGTGCCACTTCCAGTCGTTCCAGTCGTCTAGGGTGGCACCGAAGTAGTCTAGGATCTTCTGCCTGTTCTTCTTCCTCTCCTCTATAACCTTCGGGTCCAGGCCGAAGGTGTACTTGTTGAAGTACTTCTTCACCT
>JALUDK010000080.1 GCA_027044005.1 Acidilobaceae archaeon
CCAGTCAAGTACGACGGGGGAGAGCCTGTCTACAGGGAGCCGCATGAGTATGGGGTTGTGGTGCACTGCTACGATGTTGAGGGGGATAGGGCTGGCTCTACAGGCCCAAGCTATAAATAGACATATTGCATAAATCTATGATGAGATGCAACATGCACTTCAGCATGATAATCCGCCTTGAATCTCAGATCCGAAAAGAATGCAACATTTCTAGGTAAAGGCTTAGAGGCTTTAAGAAGCCTCATGTATGCCTATGTTCTGCATGAGTCGTTTGAAATTATTAATAACCTAGATGGTCCCGTCGAAAACGTATCCCCTAATACATTAATTAACTTTATTTAATATTTTTATTATTAAATATTTTATTGTAAATATCTCTTTTGATGTAAAAGCCCAGGTCTAACAGTTTAATGTATAGTTCTTCTATAGTCATTTTAATATAGCCTTGCTCATATAGTTCCCGTAGGATTGCTAGTGTTCCTATAACCTCTAATCCTAGCTCACGAGCAAGCCTTCTCGCCCTCTTATCGTCAAGCACAACAACCTTACCCTTATTCAGTGCAACTAGTATTGCAGATGACTCTCCAACGCCAAGCCTCGGGAAAGACACGGAAACTTCTTCAACCTTAAGGAGCCCTCTCCTCACCAAGTCTTTTACCAGGTGATAGACGGCATCATCCTTTCTCCCAAGCTCAGACAATACACTCTGTGGGATCTGGGCTTCGGAGAATAACTTTGTCAAGGCTAATTCGAGTAGCCCTAACTTTGATAATACTATTAGGGGTGATGTGTTAAGAACCACTCTTAAAGAGCCTCTTGTAGGCTTCAACCTCCTCCTCCGCCTCCTCCTCGTCAACTACCTCATACTCTACCCCAAGCCTCCTCAGCACCAGCCACAGTTCATCGATACGTATACCCAGCAGCTCGGCAGCCTTGCCCATGGAGATCCTGCCTGTCAAGAGTAGTCCCAGGACTAGGAAAAGCCTCTCCGGGTCCCGGTAAGGGACCTTCTCACTCCTTACAATCTCTAGTATGCCTTTATCACGATCCGTCATATAATACTCCCACACTTACCAATAATAATCCCAGACATTAAATACCATTGATACCACCATGCATCATTCCAAACACCAGCTTACGGAATATGGCGGGCCCATCGGGGGCATGATAGTGGAGGTGAGGCCCGACAAGCCTGTTGTAGACATTGAGGTCCACATGGGCCTTAGGGAGCCTAGCCCCTTCAAGCCCCCGGGGGTATATCGACTGTATATTCTCGCTCTCCGGCGTGTGCCTAGGCGCAGGTAAAGCTAGTGGTGCTGAATAGTATAGAGGCCTGGAGACTGTGGCCAAGCTGGACTTAAACCCCGACTCGGCTATGTACTTCTCAAGCTTCCAGCAGGACTGCATGGAGTGGAGCTTGGATACGTGCATGTGCCTAGAGTGGTCATCATGGTATGAGGCAGGGAAGAAGCTAGCCTCCTCGATAATCGGCCAGGAGTGGGTTATAAGGGCCAGCAACGGGGGCGCAGGGTGCAGACGGGCTACGTATTCTACACCCTAAAACACTCCACTCAGGCCCAGGGTACGGGGTCTTGTATAGTAGGGCCGTTCAACAGCATCACACCCAGATCCATAGCAGGCCTAGCCCCAGCGCCATACCTGGGAGAGTACCGCCACGGCCAGCCGGTGGACCCCAAGGGGCCCGTATCGGGGATGCTGGTGATAAGCTTCGGCGATGCATATGGGAGCGACGAGAAGGTGGGAGACGTCCTCACCACGGGGGTTAACTTCTGCTACGAGCTTGGATGCACACAACTCGACGTCAGCGTCTACAAGGCTGGACGCCAGGATAGGCTCTACACGACGCCATACCTAGTAGTATACGACGTATCGGGCAGGGAGCATGGATGGTTCTACTGGTGGTACCGTGACGGGGATCCGATGACATATGAGGTAGAGCTCATGGAGGCTGGGGGAGGCGCTACTCCTTGATGTATGGCCTGCCAAGGGCCCTAGGCATCCTGGCCCTCCTAGCTGTCGCCGCCACTGCCACTAGGGTTACTATGTAGGGTATAGTGTTTATAAGGTAACTAGATGCCGTGGTGCCGGCAACTATGTTGTAGTACCTAGCCACCGCGTCGCTGAAGCCGAATATCGCAGCCCCCAAGAGGGCTCCGAGGGGGTTCCAGCCGCTGAAGGCTACATCGGCTAGGGCTATGAAGCCCCTCCCCCCGCTCATCAGCTTCACGAAGCTTCCTAGGTAGTCTATGCTCATGTAGGCCCCCGCCAGGCCAGCTAGGCTGGCTCCAGCCACGGTGGCGGCGAGCCTTATCCTCTCAACGTTTATCCCCAGCGCATCAGCACTCCTCGGGTCGTCCCCCACAGCCTTGATCTTGTGGCCCAGCCTAGTCTTCTCTAGCAGCCACCATATGCCAACGCCAACCAGGATCGCCACGAAGACTAGGGGGCTTATCCTCTGCCCAAGCACCTCTATACCCGGGGGCTTGACCTCCAGCGGGGGGCTCTGACCGTAGTTGCCCCAAGCCGCTAGCGTGCCCAATGCTGTTAGGCCTGCGGCCGCTATATTGAGGCCTAGCCCAGCTATGATCTGGTCCCCCTTGAGGTAGACAGCTATGGCGGCGTGCATGAGGCCCAGGAGGGCGCCCAGTAGGAGGCCGGCTAGGTAGCCGAGGAGTATGCTACCCGTCTCCAGCACAACGTAGACGCCGAGCCAGGCTGTGAGGAGTAGTATGCCCTCCAACCCTATGTTCACAACGCCACTTCTCTCCGCCAGGACCTCGCCCAGGGCAGTCAGCGCTATGGGCACCATGGCGGAGAGGCTTATCACACCCACGACCAGTAGGTCCCCAGCCTCCACTACCTACCACCTCCCAGCTTGGAGCGTATTATCGTGAAGAGAGTGGGGGCCGAGAGTAGTATGATCACGATCCCTATGACCAGGTCGGCCGCCTCCTTCGGGACCTTGTATATCGGCTCCACAACCTGGCTCCCAGCTAGGAGGCTGGAGAATAGGAGGCTAGCCGCCAGTATCCCCAGGGGGTCATTCCTACCCATCAGTGCAACCCCTATACCATTGAACCCGTAGTTCCTAACCGTCCCGCCTAGGACGTCTATGCTGTAGGAGAACCCCACTATGTGGAGTGACCCCGCGAGGCCGGCAAGCCCCCCGGCTATAAGCATCGAGGCTAGCCTGTACAGCCCAACGTTGACCCCCCTCATCCTAGCCGCCTCCTCGTTAGCACCCACAACCCTCAGCAGGAGGCCGTACCTAGTCATCCTAAGGAACACCCATACCCCAACGATTATCACGACCGAGACTATGATCGTTGACGGTATATCCACCCCAGCAACGCTTATCCAGGGGAGCCTCGCCTCCCGGGGCACCTTCACAGTCCTCTGCGTGAACACCGGATCAGCCAAGGCCTCAACAACGAGGTAGAGCATTACCCAGTACATCACCCAGTTGATCATTATAGTGCTGAGGACCTCGTTAACCCCCAGCCATACCCTAAGCGCCCCAGCCACCCCAGTCACGACAACCCCCGCCAGGGTGCCCAGGAGAAGGGCCAGCAGCAGGCTCCCAGTCTTCACCCCCACCATCAGGGCCACTAGGGCCCCAGCGTAGAAGCTGCCTTCCGCCCCTATATTGAAGAGGCCGGCGTGCAGTGGTATGGCGAAGGCAGTCGCGGTTAGGGCCAGAAGGGCGGTGTACTCGACAACCATGTCGGGCAGGTGCCTCGCTGACAGCACCATATCTACCAGGAACCCCAGGGGAGGCGCGTTGAAGAAGATGGCGACAATCCCGCCGATGGCGAGGCCGACCATGAGGGCGGCCCCGACCAGGGCGGCCTCTCGCAGTATCTTTGTGGCCAGCCTCATCACGCACCACCCATGAGGGCGCCCAGCCTCTCGGGCGTGGCCTCCTCCCTGGCCACGATCCCGGTTATCCTACCCTTGTAGATCACCGCTATCCTATCCGAGAGCTCCAGAACCTCGTCAAGGTCGCTACTAACGAGGAGCACCCCAGCCCCGCCTGCTGCTAGCCCATCTATCAGGCTCCTCACATACCTGGTCGTGGCCACGTCTAGGCCACGAGTAGGGTTGACAGCAACGAGTAGCCTGGGGCCAAGGTGGAGCTGGGTCCCCACCAGGAGCTTCTGCTGGTTCCCCCCGCTGAGGCTGGACACGGGGACCCAGGGGCCCTCCGCCACCACCCTATACTCCTCCGCCACCCTCCTGTAGAGCCCCTCTAGACTCCTAGGTGTCAGCATTAGGGGGCCCTGGTGGGCGTATAGGAGGAATGCTAGGTTCTCGGCCACGCTGAAGTGTTGTATGAGAGCCCTGCCGCGGTCCCCGGGTATGAAGGCTCCTCCCATGCGGAGGAAGTCCCTGGGGCTTGAGGGTGTGCCTCCTAGCACCTCAACCCTGCCCCGGAGCGGCTTGAGGAGGCCTATTACTAGCGAGACCAGCTCGTCCTGCCCGTTGCCCTCCACCCCGGCCACTCCGAGTACCTCGCCGGGCATCACCTCTAGCCTGCGTATTGTTAGTCTGATCCTTGCCTGGGCCTCCACGTCCTCGAGGAGTAGCACGGGGCTGCCGTGGGGCTTGTGCCTCTTCCTCGGCGCAGGCTTGGGCAGCTCCCCGACCATTAGCCTCGCCAGCTCCTCCCCCGGGACTCTCCTTGGGTCGACGCCGCTGGCGACTACCTTGCCCCTCCGTAGTACTGTTACGGTGTCTGCTATCTCCCTAACCTCCGGTAGCCTGTGGGTGATGTAGGCTAGGGCTAGGCCCTCCCTCTTCATCCTCCTGATGGCCTCGAAGAGGCCTCCGACCTCCGCTGGGGTTAGGTTTGTGGTCGGCTCGTCGAGTATGAGTATCCTAGCGTTGGCTGCCAGGCTCCTGAGTATCTCCGCCCTCTGGAGGACTCCTAGGGGCAGGTCCTCCGCCCTCTCCCCTAGTGGCACCTCGAATCCTGTGACCTTGGTTGCCCATTCTAGCCTGCGCCACGCCTCCTCCCCGAGGCCTGCGGATTCGAAGTAGAGCTCCATGTTCTCTCTTACCGTTAGGGTGGGGACCATCCTGGGGTGCTGGTATACCATTGCTATGCCGCTCCTGATCGCGTCGACTGTGCTCTTGAACCTGACGGGTCTTCCGTCTAGTATGATCTCGCCACGGGTTGGCCTTATCTCGCCGTAGAGGATCCTCATTAGCGTGGTCTTTCCCGCTCCGTTCTCGCCTAGGACTGCGTGGACCTTGCCCTTCTCTAGGGTGAGGCTTACCCCGTCCAGGGCTTTGACGCCGTCCGGGTAGATCTTTACTATGTCCCTGAGCTCGGCTACCACGCTGTTATCCAATCAAGGCCCCAGGGGGTGCGTTGAAGGGGTTGGGGGATAAAAATTGTGGCGGGGACTGGGGTTAGCC
>JALUDK010000081.1 GCA_027044005.1 Acidilobaceae archaeon
CGCCACCTCCGGCCCTCCTTATCTTTGCAATAAACGCCTTGGACTCCTGGATCGTGGTCTTCACATCCACCACGTCTGGGACCGCGAAGTTGGCCTGGGGCCCGGCCTTGCGGCCGGCGAAGCTGAAGCTCCAGTGCATGCTCACTACGGGCACCTTCCTCCCGTCGACTTCCAGGTAGGCTATGCCGCTGGTGACCCACGCCCTCATCCTGATCGTGCCCCTAGCCGTCTCTATCTCGACCCAGTCCCCGCTCCTGACACCGATCTTCTCTGCCAGCTCCCTGGGCACCTGGACGTAGGGGTCTGGAACCAGCTCTAGCAGGTAGGGCACGTTCCTAGACATGGCCCCGGAGTGCCATGTCTCCGTCATCCTGTGGGTCGTGACAACGGCGAGCTCGCCCTTGACGCCCTCGAGCGCCTTGGGGTCGAAGGCTACCCCCACCGGCTTCCCCTTAACTATGTCGGGCTCCTCGTAGAGGACCTTCAGGTTGTGGGGGTGGAGCCACGCTATGGTGGGGTACTCCAGCTGTAGGTCGAAGACAGGTGACTCCACCGGCTCGGTGTGGAGGGGCCACTGAAAGTTGTAGCCCGGATACCAGCGTCCATGCTTCTCTATGACCCTTCTCACCGCCTCCACGGTGTCGCCCGTCTCCTGGTAGAACCTCTTGAAGTCCTCCTTGAACTCCTGTAGCTTTGCCTTAGCCTCCCTATAGGGTGACCCGGAGAAGAAGGGCCTCTTCACGCTAGCTTTCGCTATGCCCTGCACATCCTCGTCTATATACAGAGTGTCGTTGGCCCAAAGGTACCTCATACCCGTCTTCCCGGCGTACTCCTCGAAGGTATACGCCTTGACCGTTCCATCCTTCTCGACGACAAACCTGCCCTCTACCCTGGGCTCCCCGCTCCTAACGAACTCTACCAGGTCCACGCCTCCGAAGAGGTCTGCTACGCCGCTAAGCCTCCTCTTGAACACCTTGGGTATGTAGAAGTTGTGGCCTGGGAGGGCGAAGGGCCTGTATTCGCCCGTGTACTCATCTATTATCTCGCCTGTCTCCCCCGTTACGCGCCACTCCCTCCCAGCGGCCCTAATAGTCTCCTCCCTGCCCAGCACCGCCTTCAGGCTATCCAGGTTGTACATTAGCCTAACGTTCATGGGCCAGCTCCAGCCCCAGTCCTTGTATATCTTGAACTCGCTGCTGAACACGCCATCTATCTCCCCGGGCCTCCTGAGCCTGTTGCTCCTCCTCATGGGGGTGAACTCGTCCCTGACAGGGTCCCACATCCCCTGGTAGATGAGCATGTTGAAGTTGATCTCCCTGGCCATGATCCTCGGGTTAGCCTCCGCC
>JALUDK010000082.1 GCA_027044005.1 Acidilobaceae archaeon
TAAGAACGTTGAGATAGTAGAGTACGCCAGCGACCTGGAGGGGATGATAAAGAACCTGTTCCCGGGAGTCAAGATACTCAACATACACGTCACCAGCAGGGGAGACGAGAAGATGGTGACAATCAAGGTAGCGGAGGAGGACAAGGGCAAGGCGATAGGCCGGGACGGGAAGAACGTGAAGAGAGCCAGGCTGGTGCTATCAGAGATATTCGGCGTCTCAAAGGTATCCATTAAATAGGGGGTATCAGACGACCCGGGAACCCTTTATAACCCCGGCACTGCACCCAGCCCTAGAGGCGGTGGGATGCAGGGTGACAGGGAAGAAGTCCCCCTACGGCCTCTTCGCAGCCAGGAAGCTTAGGAGGAAGAGGATGAAGTTCAGGTGGAGCCAGAGGGAGTTCAAGGTAAGGATGCTAGGGCTGAAGAAGAAGTACGACCCCCTAGAGGGGGCCCCGATGGCGCGGGGCATAGTGCTGGAGAAGGTTGGAGTGGAGGCGAGGCAGCCCAACTCGGCCCTCCGTAAGTGCGTTAGGGTGCAGCTGGTCAAGAACAAGAAGGTGGTAACCGCGTTCGTACCCAGGGACGGAGGAATACTCTACATAGACGAGCACGACGAGGTCATCATAGAGGGTATAGGAGGCCCCAGGGGCAGGTCCATGGGAGACATCCCAGGGGTAAGGTACAGGGTAGTCATGGTCAACGGCGTCTCGCTGAAGGCAATCTGGGAGGGCAGGAAGCAGAAGCCCAGGAGGTAGCCCTATAGGTCCACCCCCAGATCCTCATCATCCAGGTCCAAGTCCTCGTCCTCAGCCTCCTCCACAAGGTCCTCAAGCACGTATATAGGCTTCTCGGCGAGCAACGCCATGTATATGGCGTGGCTAGGTATCATCTTAACCTTCAGTGTTATACCCTCCTCCTCAAACTCCACCGTAGCGGTGTAGAGGCTGGTCTCATAGTCTAGCTCATCTATTATAACACGCTTCAGCCCCCTGCCCAGAGCCTCCTTGAAGTACTCGTGGTTGACTAGGAGGGAGAAGAGGCTCTGCCTCCTAGGAGGGGCCTCCCCCTCGTTGAGGACCTTAATCGCCTCAGCCACCTCATAGGGTATATTCACCAGGACAAAGCTCCTCCCATCCTCCAGCACCAGCTTCAGGCCGATCACGTAAGTGCTGATATGCATCTCATGGTACTCCACGATGCGGGCAAACGGGAGGACCTTGACAGCTCTCACCAGCCCACCATTTTCCAAGACTCGGCGCCCTCGCATCGTTCCAGACCCTAGACCGTACAGTGCAGGCTATAATAGGATAACGATCCCCCAGCCCCAGGCCCCAGGC
>JALUDK010000083.1 GCA_027044005.1 Acidilobaceae archaeon
GCTATAGGCATGTAATAGTACCAGTGGGGGCCGACCAGGACCCGCACCTAAGGCTAACCAGGGACCTGGCCGACAGGATGGGGGGCATAATAAACCTCGAGAGACCGGCTAGCACCTACCACAAGATGCAGAGGGGGCTGGACGGGGCTAAGATGAGCAGCAGCAGGCCGGACTCCACGATCTTCCTAACCGACCCGCTCCCCGAGGCTAGGAGGAAGCTTATGAGGGCCCTCACCGGTGGGAGGGCGACAGCGGAGGAGCAGAGGAGGCTTGGCGGCGTGCCCGAGGCCTGCACAGTGTATGACATGGATATGTACCACTTGATGAGCGACGAGGAGCTAGCAAAGATCTACAGGGACTGCAGGAGTGGATCGATACTATGCGGCGAGTGCAAGCTACTGGCGTGGGGCAAGCTGAAGGACCTCATGGAGGAGCACAGGAGGAGGCTGGAGGAGGCTAAGGAGATAGCGTGGAGCGTGGTCGAGACTCCCCGATTCTAGGCCACTGTATGTAATACGGTTTATAATATGACTTGAACTTATACTATAGTCATATGTAAACGGAGTCCATATATCCCTTGGTAGCCCACCATGCTTTAGGGCCAGCCGGGTAGGCATAGGGCTCCACGGAGAGCATTATAACCCCCGGAGCTGGGGTGTGCGGCGTGTCTTTCAGGATAAGCAGGATAGCTAATGTTATGGACAAGTGCGAGGAGCTGGAGAAGAAGCTGGCCTCGCTGCCCTCATGGAGGCCTAGGGCCAAGTACGTGATAGCGGAGGCGGTGGCCTCCTGTATAGCCAAGATGCTTGGGGACGTTGTTGAGGAGATACACTATATCGACCTGAGCGGGGGAGAGACTGTGGCCGACTTCAGCGGTAGGGACATAGACCTGGTTATAAAGGTGAAGGGGGAGGTCCGGGGCCTGGAGGGAGACCTTAAGGCAGCACTCGAGTACGCATTCAACGCAGTGCTCAAGCAGCTGGCAGGCCAGTACATAGCCGAGACTGGCAAGACCGACCTGCTCGAGGTCCACGTGATCAGCGACTATAATATGGGGTATGGGAGGCTCATATTCAGCAAGTACTACCCCTCCATCAGGCTGTGGCCGCCTAGGAGGGACCTCCTAGACCTAGTCTAGCCGGGGGCAGCCAGGAGCCGCCTAGCCTTGTACTCCTCCAGGTTGAGCCAGCACTTGGAGTAGTGGTTGCTCCCCACCTCAACCTCGGGCGGCTCCTCCTCGTGGCACTTCTCCCATGCAAACGGGCACCTGGGGGCGAATCTGCACCCCTTCGGGGGCGCCCTGAGGTCGGGCGGCTGGCCTGGTATGTATGC
>JALUDK010000084.1 GCA_027044005.1 Acidilobaceae archaeon
GCCCTAATACCATCAACAAGCCCACCCCCCACTCCCACAGCCACCACCACTGGAGCGACAAGCCACGCATAGAGAAGCAGTATCCTACGTAAAACCCCAGCATGATATAAGAGGGCAAAGCCAAGGAGCAGGGGAGGAACCAGGCACCCCATATACGTGGAGGCGATACCCCAAACCGCTAAGGCCACTCCGGTATAGGGGTGTATCCTGGCCCTAGCAGGATACACTCCTAACCACCCTACCCAGCACTAGCCCAACCTCCACAGCAAGCGGGCGGGGAAACCCAAGCCTATACAACTCATCCCCGTAAAACGCCTCCAGAGACGGTAGGTCCAGCACCACCCTGCCCCTATCCAGCACCACCACCCTATCAGCAACCTCCAAGGTAAAATCAAGGTCGTGTGTAGCAAACACAACGGTCGTACCCAGGCCTGCTAGGAGCTTGGAGACTATCTCCCTCTCCTCCGGCCCCAGCCCGCTGGTGGGCTCATCTACGACAACAAGCTCAGGCCCCCATAGCGTGGCTAGCAGGATAGAGAGTAGCCTGGCCTGGCCCATGGATAGGGTGAAGGGTGGCCTATAAGCCAGGCCCCCGATACCGTAAGACTCGAGAACCTCAGCCGCATAACCTCTATCGCCAGCAACCTCCTCCACCTCCTCCAAGACGGTCTGCCTATGGAAGGAGAAGTAGGGGTTCTGCCATGAAGCCCCCACCCTGTCTGGGGCTTCAACCCTGCCTCTATCCGGCTTCAAGAGGCCAGCGATCACCCTTAGGAGGGTAGTCTTCCCACTACCATTGCGGCCAAGGATAGCAACCACTCCACCGCTAGCCTCCAGGCTGACGCCCTGGAGGATCCTAACCCAGACATCCTCTAGCCTCAGCGACACGGGCAGCATCACCTGGGCTCATTAGCTGGATCGCTATGCTCAAGGGAAGCCCTTCAGCATCACGCGGGGGCCCTGTGTACCTGATCCTGCCCTTCTCCATGTAGACTAGGTGGCTTGGCCACCCCCTTAGGCTGTGTAGCCTATGCTCCGCTACTATGACGGCCTTTACTCCCAGCATGGTTACTGCATCTAGGACCTTGGAGATGGATTGGGGGTCCACGTAGGCTAGGGGCTCGTCTAGCATGAGTATATCCGGTCCTGTTGCCAGGGCGCTTGCTATAGCAACCCTCTGCCTTTCACCGGTAGACATAGAGGAGACTCTCCTGTCTAGTAGATCCTCTATGCCAAGGGCCTTGGATATTGTATGTAGCCTGGCATCTATCTCATCCGGATCGAGGCCGAGATTCTCCATCACATAGACTAGCTCCAGCCTGGGCGTGGGCATCAGGATAAAGGCATCAAAGTTCTGGGGCACTAGTACCGGTCTTCCCCCCAGGCTTATCCTACCCCTAACTTCCCCTCCATAGACCCTAGCGGCCCCAGAGGCGACTCTTAGGAGAGTCGTCTTCCCACTCCCCGTTGTGCCCGTTACAAGGATCCTACCCCAGGGCAGTCTTAGGTTAACATCCTCCAGCGCCCACCCTGCCTGGCCCCTATACTTGTAGTAAACCCCCTCCATGACTATAGACGCCATACCAGATCCACCACTCTACCCAGCTCCTCCAGCCCCCGTGCCTCCCTCTCCCACAAGCCACACTCGTCCCTAAGCCTCTCCCCCATGTAGCTGTTTCCGACAAAGACCGTAGAAGCCTCTATGGCCTCTACTAGCAGCCTGGGATCACCTGCATGCAGGTGGATGGAGAGATCATTAATGGACAACACGGGGGTGGGGGACTCCAGATACTCCTGGAGCATGCTAGTAGTTACCCTAGCATTCTCCCTAGCCAGCCTCCAAGCCTTGTCACAGTCACCATGGGACATGAGCCTAGGGGCGTAGAGGCGAGCCCTGAGCACCCTGGCCCCGGGCACCGGGGGCATTGGCCTGCCTACCCCTCTATAGTCGGGAGCCATATCTACCACGGTTATCCTCCTCCCGGACGCTATGGCTGATAATGCTAGGAGTATCTTGTGCGTGAGCCTAGTCTTCCCAGCCCCGCTCTCCCCCACGATCAGGATCCTAAATGAGGCCACTCCTCCTGAGTAGCCTGAGCGCCCCGAAGCCCGCAAGTGTACCTACCCCCGTGCTAGCAGCCCACACCAGCCAGATCGGGAGGAGGCCAGCCGCTAGCCAGGCTTCATACTTCCCCACCAGCGGGGCGAATATGTACAGGGCTAGTAGGAAGCCTATCACGGCGGTGCCGACAGGCTCGAGGAAAGCCGCGTACTCTGGGCTCCTACCCGCCCTCCTGAGGGCCACTGCGCCTAGACCCACAAGGATGGCTCCCGGGATCCCGCCGGGTATGGAGAATATTGTGCCTAGCCCCAGCATCATCCTCGCCAGGCCTATGAGCAGGGCTGCCGCTCCCGCCCATAGGGGGCCTAGCGTGACGCCCAGGATCACGTTGGTCATGTGCTGCCAGGGGAAGGCCTTGGTCGGGCCTATTGGTATGTGTATGGGGGAGAGTGCGATGGTCAGGCCTGACATGGTTACGAGCAGGGCTACCTTCCTCTCGGTGCTCCACTCCGCCGCCAACCAGCGCACCGTTACCACTGTTAGGGGTAATGCTAATTAAACTTAGCAATATACACCCAGACAACCCGGAGGGTCCTCCTATTGGAGCCACTAGTAGGACTCTACACATGCACAGGCGACCCCCTAGTCTGTGCGGAGGCGGACATAGAGGCATTAGCACCACTCGGAGTCAAGGCAATCATAAATCCAAGCACGCAAGCTAAGCTAGGTGCCGTGAAAGTCTCTCATATACAGCCCCCGAAGGAGCTAAGGCATAGCGCGCCGATAGTAGCTGGGCCGGGCATAGACGAGGGCCTGGCATCCAGGCTAGGCGCATCAGTATACGTGGAGCCAGGCAGAGACACCGTCACGCTACAGGCGGGAGGCGAGAAAGCCACGATAAAAACGGTAGGATGCAGCCCCAAGGTCATCGCCAACACCGCGGCAGCCCTAGCGGCAGGATACCTAGCCCTAGGCAGGGAGCCGAAAGACGCTGTGAATGAGGCGGCTAGGCTAGTAGGAGAAGCCATGCGATACTGGGGATGCAAGCCCAGGACGATAGCCCTCTTAGAGGCTAAGGCCTTCAAGGCCGAGGTCCTAGACCAGGTCAGGGAGGCGGCTAGGATGCTCATAGAGATGGGCGAGACTATAGTTAGGGCTGGCCTAGCGCCGGAGGTGGGGATCAATGTTGCCATGGCCCTACCCCGGCCCTATGCCACGGGTCCCGGTGATGTAGCCGCCATACCAGGCAGGATCAGGAGGGCAGGAAACAGGCTAGCCGCAGCGGCGTCGTGCCCGGAGATGGGGGCCTCGAGCCACCTGGCCAGGGCCATATTGGAGGTGATGAAGAGGCATCCAGAGGTGAGGGCGGGGGTGAACATACTCTACACGAGGAAGGTCCTAGAAGCGGCTAATAGGCTAGGCTACAAGGCTGCTGGCTATGACAGGAGTATGGAACCGCCGGAAGTCAAGGCTAGGGAGGGGGCTACAATACCTTGGGGTGTCGGGGTGGCTCTAGAGAAGCTGGGGGGAGTTGAGCCAGACGTGATCTACCACTATGGGGACTGGGGGAAGGAGCCCATGGCAATAATATTCGGTAGGACCGCGGTGGAGGCAGTGGGTAAAGTAATGTCAATAGCAACTATGATATCTAGGGGGTGAGCACTGGTGAGGGTGCCAACTGCTCTTACAATAGCTGGGAGTGACAGTGGTGGCGGGGCCGGTATACAGGCTGATCTTAAGACATTCGCAGTCATGGGAGTCCACGGGATGGCTGCGATAACAAGTGTGACCGCCCAGAACACGGTGGAGGTCAGGGCCATACATGATATACCGCCCAGCGTGGTCGTGGCCCAGATAGAGGCTGTTGCAGACGATATAGGAGTAGACGCCGCCAAGACTGGGATGCTCAGCAACAAGGAGATAATAGAAGCTCTAGCCAGGCCCCTCGACAGGTACGGCTTCCCACTAGTAGTAGACCCAGTAATGATAGCCAAGTCTGGGGCCAAGCTTCTGAGGGACGACGCTATAGAGGCCCTCAAGAGAGTAGTAATACCGAGAGCAACACTGGTGACGCCAAACGCGCCCGAGGCAGAGAGGCTCACAGGAATCCGGATAACAGGTGTAAGGGAGGCTAGGGAGGCTGCAAGGATAATAGTGGAGGACTACGGTGCCGAGGCTGCAATCGTCAAAGGAGGCCACCTAGAGGGGAGCCACTCAGTAGACGTACTCTACTACAAGGGAAGGACTATAGAGTACAAGATGCCCAGGATACACAAGGATACAACCCACGGCACGGGATGCGCATTCTCAGCAGCAATAGCCGCAGGCCTGGCAAAAGGGAGAAGCCTACCGGAGGCAGTGGAGGTGGCCAAAAGGTTCATAACAATGGCGATAGACTACGGACTCCCAATAGGCAGGGGACACGGCCCGGTAAACCCAGTCGCGTGGCAGGAGATACCCGCAGAGAGGTACAGAGTCCTAGAAGACCTTGCCGAAGCAGTGAGGATCCTCCAGTCGAACCAGGCGCAAGTGGCAAAGCTCATACCAGAGGTACAAATGAACATAGCAATGGCTCTACCACAACCCTACGCTAGGACCCCGATGGACGTAGCGGCCATCCCAGGCAGGATCGCGAGGCACCGCGGCGGGATACTAGTCAAGGCCAGCCCCGAGTTCGGGGCGTCGAGGCACCTAGCCAACATACTACTAGAGGCGTCTAGGGTCAACCCTAGGATCAGGGCTGCGGCGAACGTGGCGTTAGTAGAGGGCATCGAGGATGCGCTCGCCAGGATGGGTATAGAGGCTAGGCGTATACAGGGTAGGCTAGCAAGCCAGCTCAGAGAGTGGGGAGAAGTCCCAGATGCTGCCGTGCTAGGCAAGGAGCCGGGCAGGGAGCCCCTAGTCATACTATTCGCGCCCAGAGCCAGCGAGGTTGCCGGGAGGATAGTGGCGCTGGCCAGGATGCTGGACTAGCCCCTGGCAGACCTGGCAGCGGCAGCGGCTATAGCCCCGTAGAGCGCCCCGCTAACGGCGTTAGCGGCTAGCCAATACACGATGATAGCGCCTGGAGAGGCGAGGCCGACCTCGCTCCCAACATCAGACACCGCCTGGAAGATCTCCCTATAGACTACCAGGGTCGCTAGGAGCTCCCCCACACCCGCCAGGGCCCCGGCTATGGCCCCGGCTACTATATCCCACCTCTTATAGCCCAGCAGCCTGTAGCCCAGCTCGGCAAAGATGCCCTGGAGCACGCCGTAGATGACGTTAGTGAATCCCCCTCTTGTCGGCAGGATAGCCTCTATAACAGCACCCAGAAGCT
>JALUDK010000085.1 GCA_027044005.1 Acidilobaceae archaeon
CTTCCTCATGCTTAGGAGCAGGCCCACCTCCACCTGGGGCGCCTTGGAGCGGAGGATCTCCATAGCCTCCTCGGGGGCCAGGTCTTCTATCCTCGAGCCCCTCCGGGGCGGGTCGCCGCGGAGCACTACTACCCTCCTTATCCTGGTCATAGCCAGGGTTTTTGCGATCGCCTTGAAGCCTGTGTAGGTTACATCATATAGCCTTACATGGGGTATTACCCTGAGGCCGTGCCTGGCTTGGAGTGTGCATGCCGCCAGTAGGCTGTGGGGCCCCGGCTTGCCCATGGGGGAGTCTGGGATGTCGATCCAGTCATAGTACCTTGATAGTCTTATCGCCCACTCCTCTAGTCCTGAGCCTCCATCGAGCTCGGCTACCAGCTCCAAGCCGCCCCTCCCCCGGCGGTGATCGTCGAGGCTAGGAAGACGATTAGGCCTAAAAGCATGACCCATAGGACCCTGCGCTTGTGCATCCTCGCCTCCTCGGGTGTGACGCCCCTCCAGAGCCTCGCGGCTTCTATGATGAATGCTATGTCTACTATCGCCACGCCCACCGCGTAAACCGGGGGGTTAACTCCCCCCATAAGCAGGGGGAGGGGGCTCAAAGCAACCGCCGCCACGTAGAGCAAGGCGGCAACCCTGGAGGCGTAGAGGGGGCCACGAGTCAGGGGCAGGGTCCTAGCCCCCGCTCTCCTGTCACCCTCCATATCCGCTATATCCTTCGCAATCTCCCTGGCCAGACTGGATAGGAACACCATCGAGGCGAAAACTATAATGGTAGGTGTGAGCCTGTCCACGACGACCGCGCCATAGATGAGCGGGAATGATACTATCAGCGCGACCATAACATTGCCTGGGAGCCCCCTAACCTTGCCCCAGACGTTGTAGGCCATAGCAAGGAGGAGGGCCCCCACGGCCAGGGCCAGGGGGAGGAGGCCCAGCGGGTAAACCACTATAGCTCCCAGGACGGCTAGCAGGGCTACGCAGGCCCACGCCTGCCTGGGTGAGAGCCTGCCAGAGGGCAGAGGCCTCCACGGGGTGTTAACCCTGTCTATCTCCACATCTACAATATCATTATGAACCATAGAGGCGGCAGTGTAGAGAACCCCGGCCAGGGCTCCTAGGAGGAGGCTCGTGGGGTCTATGCTACTCCCACCCGCGATCACGGCCCCCACGACGACTGCAAGGCCCATCATTATACTGTTTAGCGGCCTCATAGCCTCTATGCATGCCCCAGCCCTGCCGGGCACCTACTCCCCCTCCCTATACAGGTACTATCCTGGCCTCGTACCCATTCTTCTCCACTAGCTTCCTGACTCTCTTCAGCTTCCTGGCCGTCAGCCTGGGGCTGTGCCTGGGGATCCTGATCACTGCAACCCTGTCCCTGACCTCCACCTCTGCATCGGGCAGTATCTTCCTGATCAGCCTCTCCAGGACCTCCACATCGCCCTCCCTAGCCTTCCCCTTCACCGGGACTACCATGGTCTGCTCGCCGAATGTGTAGATCTCGTACTCCAGCTCCCCCGTGAGGTAGTCCCTAACCTCCACGACTGGCCTGGAGAGGTCTGCCTCCCTTAGGCCGGTGGGGAGCTTTACTGTTATGCTGAGCTCGTACACCTTCCCGATCTCGCCCTTGTCTATGAATACCACCGTATCTATTATGCTGGGTATCATGCCAAGCTCCACCCTCCGTATGAATCTCTGGACCGCATCTATAGGCGTGGTAGCGTGTACCACGCCTATCATCCCTATACCGGCGAGCCTTAGATCCACGTATAGCTGGAAGTCCTCGTCGCTCCTCAGCTCATCGTAGACTGTATAGTCGGGTCTGGATAGCAGTAGTATGTCGTGTAGCTCTCCTAGGTCGGCATAGTTCTTGGAGTACTGCGTCACTGTGGGCGGGAGCCTCATGTCCCTCGGCGACTCTATAGTCTTCACCACCTTACCCTGCTCGGCGTAGAACTCCGCCAGGGCCTGGGCGAAGGTTGTCTTCCCCATACCCGGGGCCCCGGCTATCAGTATACCCTCAGCCCTCTCCAGGAACCTCTTGTATAGCTTCTCCGGTAGCCTGTAGTCGTCGAGGCGTAGCTTTACGACCGGCCTGACGGCGGTGATCTCCCACCCCTCGCTAAGCGGGGGCCTGGTTATCACAATCCTATAGTCCCTCAGCTGTATTATAGTGGACCCGGCCCTATCTATCTCCACGAAGCCGTCCCTACTCACAGAGGCGGCCTCGACTAGCTCCCGCGCGATCTCCTCCAGCTCCTCCCTACCCATGGGCTCGTCCCGGATCCTGATGAAGGCCCACCTGCCCGGTGCCCCAACCTTGGCTATCGGGGGAGCCCCCTCCTTTAGGTGCACGCTCATAGTCTTCTCGGTGAAGTACTCCTCTATGGCAAGCCTATCCCTGGCAGCCTCCCCACTATAGAGGGTGGAGACGCCCAGGGCCCTGGCAGCCTCCAGTTGGAGGGCGTCACTTGAGACTAGGACCGCCCCCACCCTCCACGCGTACATCCTTATGAGGGACTTCACCGTGTCAAGGTCCAGGTCCCTAGGGGGCCTCTCCTCGTCCACTATGCTGATCTCAACGTCGGGCTCCTCTAGGAGCCTGGCCAGCTCCCTGAGCCCGGTGAATCCGGTGCTCCTCCCCCTCCTCGCCTCCTGGTAGAAGTAGTCTGAGAGGCTCCTGTGTATCAGGATCCTACCCCTAACTACGCCCCTCTCTATGAGCCTCCTCAGGCTCCCGTCCAGCACTGCATCCAGGTCAGCCATGTAGACCTGCTCCAACACCTAGACACCCCGGCGCCGGGGCCCCCGTGTGGCTAGTCGCCTCGAGCCCCCTTATTATCTACCCTTCCCGGGGGCTAAGGTGGTTTGCCATACAGCAATATAGCAATAAAACTTAGTATTTAAATAAAAAGATATAGCAAATTATATTAGTTGAAAAATTAGGAGAGGTGCTAGACTAGTGAAGACCACATACACCATAATCGCCCTACTACTCCTGGCAGCACTAGCACCCCTAGCCGAGCCAGCCCAGGCAGCGGTAACGCCACAGTGCCCCTCACCGTGCCCACTGGACATAGCCTTCGTCCTAGACACCAGCGGCAGCATGGCAGGCACCCCGCTAGACAACCTAAAGAACGCAGTCCAGACCTTCGTAAACCTGACATGCGACGATGGAGCACGGTGGATAGGACTAGTATGGTTCAACACCACCTCTGGTGTGCTAACCCCATCGCTAGTGCCAGTAGACGATCCCGGAGACAGGACCTACCTCAATAACCTAGTAGACTCACTAATCGCTGGTGGACTCACAAACATGGGAGACGGGATCTACAACGCAACCAATCTACTCACTAATACAGGCAGGCCTATAGTACCCGACGTGATGATTATAGTAAGTGATGGAGAGCCCAACATTGGACCGAATGCTACAGTAGCAGCGCTAGCAGCAAAGTCCCAAGGAATATTTATAGTAGGCATCTTTATAGGGAGCCCGGGTACAGGCGACGAGTTCCTAGCTAACATATCGGATTACTTCATAAACGGCTCGGAGCCCGGCTTCAACATAACAGAGGCTTTCATGAATCTCAGCTCAGCCCTATGCCCGATAGTAGAGATGGTCTACACGCCACCCCTGGTAGGCGGTGAGGCCAGGATAGCAGCATCACCCGGGACCCAGTGGGCAGCGGCAGCTGGTGCGGCCCTAATACTAGCCGGGATGCTAGCTGTAAAGAAGAGAGCACAAGCCGGGTAACTATTACTCCCATTTTTATATTCTCCTATTTCTACTCTATTTTTAGTTTAAAATGGTAAAGAAAGTGTGTGAATGTATTTTACCCTTTTAACTGGGCTAGCCTACTTAGCTGTTCTATGCCTCCTTATGTAGATCCCCAGGCTAGTCAGGCCTAGCCCTAGGGCTACCGTCAACAGTCCTATAGGGTTGGGTTTGGCTGCTAGTTGCGCCTCTCCTCCTACTAGCGGTGGTATGTATACGAAGGAGTGTAGGCCTAGGGTCCTTGTGACTAGGTAGCCGTCGTCCATCCACTGTATCGTGGCGTTGTTGGTGTAGACCAGGTCTACAGTACCGTTGGGATAGTCTGGTACGTAGTCTATCCTAAGGTATAGTTTTACCGTTATGTTCAGTGGTACCGTGTCGTTGTTGGATACAGCCCCGAAGTCTATGGTTATCGTGTTGCCTGAGGTCGTGGTTGTTATGGGGCCTACGACCGTTATATTCGGCGGGTACGTTATAGTGGGGCCTCCTACCAGGCTCATGCCGTTGTCCCACTGGTCTATTAGTATTAGGCTACTCGTGTTGCCGGTCGGTATAGTTATATTGATCACGGCCTCGACTATGGAGCCTACTGTGACTGACTCTGGGCTCATCGTCTTCAGTCCATCTACTATAGGATCATAGTAGGCGCTGCCCGTGATCTCGTGGTTGTAGTTCTTCTCGCCGTCCACCTGTCCTGGTAGGCTGCTCCAATTGATTGTAGCGTTGTTGACCGTGGTGCTGTTCCATGGTGTTAGCGCGTAGGCCCTAACCCACACCTCTACCAGCACATAGCCTAGTGGGTCTAGCTGGTCTATTGTTAGGGTTACATTGTTTCCTGTCTGGGTAACTACTGGGTTTACTGCTCCTGACTGGCTCTGTATGGTGGCGTTTAGCACGAGCAGGGTTTGGGGTACTATGTCCTCTACCACTATGTCATATGCTGGCAGGGTTCCGTTATTCGATATGTATAGGTAGAGCACAGTATATGGGTAGGTGTCGTAGAATATGCTGGGTGAGAAGTACTTGTCGCTCTTCCTTAGGTCGGGCTCCCCGATCAGTATAGTTGTGCTGTCGGCCGCACTGTAGTTGGTTAGCGTGCCGTCTGTCGAGGTAACGTTGGCATTATTTACCAGCACGTCTCCCATGACAGTAGTGTTGGAGACCTGGGCGTTGTATAGTATGTACAGCATGCCCGTGGTCGAGCTAGCGGAGACGTTACGCAGCTCCATAGTTATGAATGATGGCCCGTAGCTCACTGTTGTAGTCGTCCATGTGACCCCTACTGGCATTAGTGTTATCGAGAATGGGTCTAGCGTAGTCTGGGGGTCTAGGTAGTCCGTTAGGTTGAGGACTGGTATAGTGCCTAGGGGCACCTGTATGGCTATGGTGTACTGTACTATTGCCCCTGGCGGCGCCATGATGGAGGCGCCGGGCGGGTACAAGTCGGGGACGATGTCGTCAACCTGCTTGGTCATGCTAAAGCCCGCGATGTACGTTATCGCCTCCCAGTCGGAGGCTGTATAGTTCCTCTCGCCGGGGTCAGGGCCTGGAAGGCTGCTAGCGTTTACTGTTGC
>JALUDK010000086.1 GCA_027044005.1 Acidilobaceae archaeon
CCTCCTCCTCGGGGTCGCCTAGTAGCCTCCTGAGTGGTCCTAGGGGTGCCCGTGCGAGCCTGCACCTGGCCCCCAGCATCTTGCCCGGGTCTACCCGGCCCTCCCTGGCTAGCCTCTCTAGTATCTTGCAGTAGCTTGGCTCGCCCCCCGTCCTGGGCCTCTGCTCTTTCCTCGTCTTCCTCCTCTTAGACCTCCTGGGCCTGGAGCCCCTGAGCCATGGCGGGAGTGTTGCTAGGGCTATGAGGCCTGCTAGGAGGGTTATCGCCATTAGGGTTGGGTAGTGCTGGGCCGCTACCTGGAGGAGCTGGGATTCTAGGCTGGCGTATATGCTGGCCGCTGTTGTTAGTATGAAGCTGGGGTGGAAGCGGAGTCTTATGTCTGCCCTGAGCGTGGGGTCTAGGTAGGGCTCCTGGTCGAAGGCTATGACTAGGCCGCTCCTCGGGGGGCCGAAGGACGTATTTAGTATCTCCCCTGCGAGTATCCTGGTCGTGTTGTCCTCGAGCATCTTATTTATTAGTAGTGTGCTGTCGGCTATGACGTTGACTCCCCCTCCCCTTATACTCTGGCACTTGTAGGCTAGGGGGTACCAGGATAGGGGTGGTAGAGGGTCCCCGGCTGGCCATGCATATGCGTACACCCCCCACGTGGTGACGGGGCCTGGCCTGACCTCTGGTGCCGGCGGCTTCAGTCCCCTGACGGGCTCTATACCCTGTACTTGTATGTAGCTAGTCCTCCCTGTGGTGGCCTCTACCACTCCATGGCCGCTGGTGTAGAAGACCGTTTTGACGCTGTCTTGCGTCATTAGGCCGCCGAGTAGGGGTTGGGGGGCGAAGGGGCATAGGTCCTGGTGCAGCGCCTCTATAATACTGTTTGCGGTCTCGTTTACCTCGTCTGCAAGTAGGATGTATGTGGCCACCCCCGACCTCCGTAGCTCCTCCAGCACGCTGTCCAGCCTCTCAACGTAGTCCTCGGGCATGTTGTATGGCGCCACCAGGACTATCCCGACCTCCCTAGCCTCTAGGGACTTGAGCGACTCGGGGCCGTATACTATTGTTGTATTGTAGCCCATTGCGGATGCTAGCTCTACTAGCCTACTCGTCCCGTAGGGGGACTCGTTGGTGGGGCCGCTGGCCGGGGCTGGGACTGCTATAGATGCCACCAGGTACCTGGGCATGGATTCTAGGGAGGCGGTTAGCGCTATTATTATGAGGAGTACTGCTACCGTCTTCTTAGGGAGCCCCATGGCTTTAGCATCCCCCTTACGCTCCTCCAGCACTTGTCCAGCTCCGCCCTGCCTGGCTCGGCCCCAGCGTACTTGTA
>JALUDK010000087.1 GCA_027044005.1 Acidilobaceae archaeon
GCCTGGGTGGGGTAGTATAGTAGCCTCGAGCCTCCGGAGTCTATGTTATAGGTTGATAGTACTGCCTCAGATATGGAGGCCCCTTCGGCCAGCTTCTTGACTAGTACCTCAAGCGCCGCATCGTTTGTGTTCGCGTATACTAGGCCGTCCCACCCTATGTATACCCTCACTCCATGCCTTTCTAGTGCTTGGGCCATGCTGGTGCCGTCCATGCTATAGCAGCTTGCTACGACTAGTATCTTCGGCGCCTGGCTGCATTGTAGCGAGTCCACGTAGAATGGCGTGACTACGAATACCTCTTTCTCAGGGTTTAGTGCAGGCCTCCCTACCCCCACGAGGCCTTGGGCCTGGAGCTCCCTGTACTTGTCCCTATCGTAGGGCTCGTTAGTGAAGAATGCTACCATGCCTAGCTCCTTGCCCGACTCGTCCCTCAGCTTCCCCCCGTGTATCCTCATTATCACTATGTCGTAGTCTGTGCATAGGATTGACCCGATGAAGTCTACCGTGACGCTGCTGGCGTTGTATACTGTTACCTTATACCCTGCATCCTCCAGCGTCTCCTTGAGTACTCTTATCACGGTGCCGTTGGGGTAATCCTCTCCTAGGCCATCTACTATGGCCGCTGTTAGTCCTTGCCCCTCTGCTATGGGTTGTGGCTCTATTTTTGGCTTGATTAGGAGGCCTGAGGCACCGTATATTATGAGTGCGGCTGCTGCTATGACTAGTACTAGGTCTATCCTGTCCTTCAGCTTACCTGTTTGCCTCACCTCTTTTCATCCTCCTCCAGGCCACGAATCCTGCCAATGCTACCCCGGCTATGATTAGTAGTAGTGGGCCTGTCGTGCTGTTTCTGGAGCCTATTTTTGGTGTGGCCGCTGTGTTATCCTCTGTGCTGGATTGTGTATTCTGTTGTTTGGTTGATGCTTGTGTGGGGTTCGGCCTGTTCAGCTCTATTACCTCGCCCTTTACCGGGTCTAGTATTACTATTTTCCCATTGTCCTCTATGGCGTAGAGGCCTGTTAACCTGTTGTGCTGCCCCGGTATATTGTATACCTCTTCTTCGCCTCCAGCTAGTGTCTTGTAGATTATCGCCGTGTCTCCTCCCTTGGTTACCCTCAATAGTATCCCGTTGCTGTCTATGTCTAGTATGGCGTTTCCTGGCTCTGCTCCTAGGTATATTGTTGGCGGTGCAGGCCTAGCATCGTAGCCTAGGCCGACTTCTTCGCCGTCTGGAAGTATTAGGCTGGTGCCATTTCTTCCTAGTTTCACTGCGTAGCTTAGGTCTGGTGAGACTACTACGGGGTCTGACTCGGGTAGT
>JALUDK010000088.1 GCA_027044005.1 Acidilobaceae archaeon
TCATGGTAGCCCTAGCCGCATCCATGCACCCAGCCGCCTTTAGCAGGATCTCCATCGTCGCCTTAGGCATGTGCACATGCCTTGCCCGGAGGCTTGTAAGCAGCCTTATCAGCTCACTCCTGAAGGGTAGCTCCCCCGGCCTGACTCCCGCCACGTAGAAGCTCGCATCCGGGGGCTCCTCCCTTATATAGTCTGCCAGCCCCCCGGGTAGCCTATCGAGGGGCCTCCCCAGGGTGTCTATATCGACCCCCACAGGCTCGGCCATTATCATCTCTGCCGCGCTGGAGAGGAGCTTGTAGAGGCCCCTACTCCGGGTATCGTATATTACAAGTATCCTGTCGCCCTTGCCCAGGCCAAGGCAGGAGACCATGGATGAGGCTATCCCTGATGCCTGGCTATACACCCCTATAACCCCCAACACGGATCCAGTGGGCCCGGGTATGGTTCTTATCCCTCCCCCTTCAGGGTGTATAGGGTGTAGGCCTCCCCGCAGCAGTGCTCCAGGGCCGCCTCGGCGTCCCGGGCTCCCTCCACGTCTGGGCCGCAGTTGTCTGATAGCTTGAGTAGGTGTGTCGGGGATCTGGGGTCGTCTGTGGAGCCGAAGCGCGGAGGCCCGTTGTAGCCTTTGGATGTGAGCCTTGATACTATACACGCCTCGAGGCCCCTGGCCCTAGTCCTGCATGCTAGGACCTTGACTGGCCTTGCGTATGGACTGGATGTAACCTTGTCTATGTGCCACCGTATCCTCTTCACTGGGGATAGGTGCCTCCTAACCCTGGCCTCTAGGCTGTTGAGTGCTGAGCCTATGTAGGCATATAGCCCCGGCTCCAGCATCGTGCTCCTGCCCCCGTACTCCACGTTTAGCCTCTCCTCTATGCATAGTAGTAGGATGTAGTAGCCTGTGCTAGCCACGCTGGCTCCTCTCCTTTAGGTTGAGGGCTCCCAGCAGCATGCCTATGGGCGGCTTGACCCTCTTCTCGCCGTCCCCTGTCCTAACGGTTATATCGATGCTGTCAACCCCGATCCCCTGGCTCTCCATCAGCTTCAGCACTAGGATGGCCTGGTAGATGCTGTAGTAGAGCCTGGATATCTTTACCCTGCCATCACCTGCCTCGAAGTTGGGCTTCTCCTCAGGGATGAAGAAGACCTTGACTGGCCTGGCAAGCCTACTTGAGGGGTGCAGCTTCCAGTACCTATAGGCCCCGTCATCAGCCGTCGCGATCATCTTATCATTCAGTATAACCGGGTCTATCTTCGGGACCGCCGTGTCGCAGTCGCCTGGTGGGGAGGGTACTATGGGCGGGCGCCTCCATAGCAT
>JALUDK010000089.1 GCA_027044005.1 Acidilobaceae archaeon
AGCCATGACGTGGAAGGGTAGGAGCATAGTAAGCATACTAGACTTCACCAGGGGCGATCTGGAGGAACTCTTCCAGGAGGCCGGGAAGATGGAGGAGCAGCTGTCCAAGGGTAGGGTGGATAAGGTTCTAGACGGTAGAATAGTTGCCATGGCTTTCTTCGAGCCATCAACAAGGACCAGGCTAAGTTTCGAGGCAGCAGCCAAGAGGCTGGGCGCCAGCGTGATCGGGTTCACCGGGGATGAGGCCATAAGCGTTGCCAAGGGGGAGAATCTAGCAGATACTATCAGGATGCTAAGCTCATACTCTGACCTAATAGTGCTCAGGCACCGGTATGAGGGCGCAGCGCTATACGCCTCAGAGGTATCAAGTGTACCCGTGATTAACGGGGGCGACGGGAGGCAGCACCACCCAACCCAGGCAATGCTTGACCTATACACAGTGGAGCGGGAGCTGGGCAGGATTGATGGGCTAGTGTATGGTGTGCTCGGCGATCTTAGGTACGGGAGGGCTGCTGCCAGCTTCATCCTGGGGCTGACAAGGTTCATGCCCAGGAGGGTCTACCTCATATCCCCCCCAAACCTGGGCCTGAGGAGGGAGGTTAGGATGATCGTGGAGGAGCACGGGCTACCGGTTGAGGAGGCTAGCCTGGAGGATGTTATTGGGGAACTGGACGTGCTGTACGTGACCAGGGTTCAGAAGGAGAGGTTCCCAGACCCCGAGGAGTATGAGAGGGTGAGGGGGGCCTACAGGGTAACACCCTCCACGCTGGAGGGCGCCAAGGAGGATATGATCATAATGCACCCCCTACCCAGGGTCGATGAGATAGATCCCCGGGTCGACTCAACAAGGCATGCTAGGTACTTCAAGCAGGCAGCCTACGGGATCCCGGTGAGGATGGCTATACTCAAGCTCGTCCTAGAGGGGTGATCCATATGGCCCAGGGGGATAATGGCCTTACTGTTAGGAAGATAAGGAGCGGGACTGTTATAGACCACATACCCGCTGGCCGGGCGCTTAAGGTCCTACGCATACTAGGGGTTAAGCCGGAGCACGGCTACACTATAGCTGTGCTGATGAATGTTGACAGCCGGAAGATCGGTAGGAAGGACATAGTGAAGATCTCGGGGCTGGAGCCTAAGGTTCAAGACTTCCACAAGATCTCGCTGGTAGCCCCCACAGCCACCATAAACATTGTGAGGGACTACGAGGTGGTCAGGAAGGAGAAGGTGAGGCCGCCGGGCAGGGTTGAGGGCATACTGAGGTGTATAAACCCGACGTGCATAACAAGGCAACCGAGGGAGGTTGCAACCCCCA
>JALUDK010000090.1 GCA_027044005.1 Acidilobaceae archaeon
GCCGAAAAAGGCAATGGAGCATATACGTGGTGAGAGGACTGCACTACAGCTCTATGAGACTAGGAAGACGTTAGAGCGTGTGAGAGAGAATTTCTTGGAGATATTTGAGGAGTTGTCTAGGAGGCCGGAGTATACCGGTATGGGGGAGCCGCATTGGGCTAGCCTTGTCAAAGCGTTTACCGGTCTAACGCCAGAGTGCTTGTACCCAATGCCGGGGGCCTATCCTAGGGTCGTTATTGTGGAGAGGAGGGAGCGGATAGAGGATACGGCGTATGAGGTGGCGGTAAATGTTTTGAGGGAGCTGGAGAGGAGCCGTATAATAGAGTTCGTCAAGTAATTCCCCACTTATTTTATAGTGGTTGTGTAGTAGTTGTCTAGGACTATGTCGGTGTTTAGTATGCCCGGGTCGTCTGTCCCTATTACAACCAGCTCCTCTGCACGCTTCTCCCTCTTCAGGTAGTTGAGGAGTGGGTGCTCAGCGGGATGATCCAGGCCATGCATTGCAGCGTTGGAGCTGGGGCACACCTCGATCAACAGCTTGTTCCCTGTTATCTCCTCTATTAGATAGTCCCTTATCTCCCTCGCTCTCTTTAATGGGTTGGGGCCTAGCAGATCCTTAATATTGGCTGGTGCCGAGCCCCTGTGTATAGCCTTTGCGCTTGAGAGGTAGGAGCCGAGGTAGTCCATCGCATCCTCCGGCAGGTATGTTGGTCTTGTCAAGATCCTGTATGGGTGCCCGTGTCTGCGTGTTAAGGAGGTGAGGGTGTGATAGTAGTGTAGTAGTATGGACTGCCAGGGCTCCAGGGGGCCGCTTGATGTTGTGAATGCCATGGCTAGGGATGGTATGTTGTAGAGTGCTTTGTAGCCGTCCCATATGGCCTCGGGCCTGTAAGCTGTACCGTAGATCTTTGTGGATAGGCTTCTTATACCAGACTCTAGGTGGGCCCTCACGCGATACCCCGGATCGTCTAGGATTCCGGTCGAGTAGAGCATGTACTCCCACACCAGGTCCTCTAGAAGCTCTTGCATCGGCTGGAGCCCAGCGCCGCTGATCATGGGGTGGAGGCCCAGTGCATACCCGTGGCCGATCCTGTCACCCGGGTTCCGGGGGATGAGTATGATGGTATCATATATGCTCCTGAGCCCGCGGAAGACGCTAATATAGTCCTCGCCAGAGTGGTATGAGTTGGTTAGCTTCCTCCCCAGTATGACACTAACCACGTTGTCGAGCATGGTGAAGGGGAGGGAGAAGGGCCAGTTAGGAGAAGCCTTCTCAGGCCCCGCAACGTCGAGCCCAACAAAGAGGCGTGGTA
>JALUDK010000091.1 GCA_027044005.1 Acidilobaceae archaeon
TTACTAATGAGTGTAATTTTAGGTGTATCTTCTGCCATATTGAGGGTGATCCTGTTGGTAGGCCTTTGAGGCCTGGCCAACTGCCTCCGGTCATGGTTCCCGAGGAGTATGGCGTGGTAGCCAGAGCTGCCTGGCTGCTGGGCGTGTCTAGCTTTAAGATTACTGGCGGGGAGCCGCTGATTAGGAGGGATATCGTGGAGGTTGTGGGTGAGATTAGCTCTAATGCTCCTGGTAGTGACGTGTCTATGACTAGTAATGGTTACCTTATGAACGTGTATGCCCACCGGCTCGTGGAGGCTGGGCTGGCCAGGGCTAACATCTCGATCCATAGCCTGCATCGGGGGAGGTATAAGTTCATAACCGGGGTTGACGGGCTTGATAGGGCTTTGAGGGGCTTCAAGGCGGCCTATGATGCGGGGTTGAGGCTCAAGGTCAACATGGTTCTGCTTCGCGGTGTCAATGAGGATGAGGTTTGGAGCCTGGCCGACCTTGCCTCGAGGTATGAGGCGGTGCTCCAGCTTATAGAGCTGCATCCCGTGGGGTTGGGGGCCCGGTTCTTCAAGCAGTACTTCTACCCCCTATCCAGGGTTGAGGAGGAGCTTGTGAGGCGGGGGGCTAGGGTGGAGTATAGGGGGCTCCACAACAGGCCCGTGTATACGCTTCCCAATGGTGTTAGGGTGGAGGTTGTGAGGCCCCATGGGAACCCTATATTCTGCGCCGGGTGTACTAGGATAAGGGTTAGCGCCACCGGCCACCTGAGCCCCTGCCTCAACTGGAGGGGGAGGAGGATCCATATGCTCCCCCGGATCCGGGGTGCCGGGACGTGGGAGGAGAAGGTGCTGGCGGCAGCTGAGGCCCTTCTGGAGGTTAACGAGTTGAGGAGGCCCTTCTGGCTGGCCAGGAGGAGTGACTCGTGGTTCCCGGCCCGCGGCTCGGGTAGGCTTGTGCTGCCTAAGAGGGGTATGAGGGCTAGGATCCTCGGGGAGCTAAGACGCCGGCTTCTAGAAGAAGGAGTCCAAGTAGCCAGAGGGTAGCCACGTGGCTGTTCCACCCGGCTACTACAGAGGCTAGTAGCCCGGCTCCGGAGACTAGTGCTCCCGCCTGTATGAGCCTGTTCTCTGACTTGAAGGGGCACCCGCTCTCCTCTACTATCCTGGTTGTTGCTACCATGCCTAGGGTTGTGGTTAGCACAGCTGCTAGCACCGCCTCCAGGCCTCCCGTGGCTATTGGTGCTAGTGCCGCTAGCATTGCTAGGGAGTGTAGCCTCCTTGTCCTTGCTAGTGTATAGGAGGCCTGGAGGCGGTGCTAGC
>JALUDK010000092.1 GCA_027044005.1 Acidilobaceae archaeon
GGTATAGGGACGAGCCCGATACACAGTTCTACGTGGACGAGGAGGGGATGGTGAGGGCTTACGATGGAGATGAGGATGCCGTTGCCTCGTACATAGACGAGTCAGGGTACCTTAGGGATGAGGAGCACAAGGTGATAGGCAGGGTGGAGCACGGCTACGTGTATGACGAAGAGACAGGTGAGAGGGTTGGAATACTCAACGTGGACGCCAGCGACGATTATAGGATGAGGGAGCTCGAGGAGCACATGCTGAACCCAAGGGAACAGCTAGGCTATGATATGTTCGGGCCTGGCGAGGATGAGAAGCTTGATATAGATCCAACATGGGTTTCTAAGAAGAGGAACGACGATGACTAGCTATTATACGTAGAGCAGCGGCTGGCCTCCCCGATTTTATTTCAATCAGCTCCCTATCTTTAGTTGCTAGCTAAAGATGTAGGTATATTCTAGGCTAGACTAGATACCACCTCGTATATATAACTACTTTCCCGTATAGAGGCCCCTAGCCAGGGTGCTGTACCATGGTGGACACGGAGTACGACTTACATTATGCTAAGAGGGTTGCAATGCTCCTGGTCACGCTTCCTCTCCTGGTTATGTATACGGAGGCGGTCCTTATACCATCGCTTCCAACAATACAGAGGCAATTCGGTGTGACCCCTAGCGATGTGAGCTGGGTGCTTAGCATATACCTGCTGACTGGTACCATCAGTGTGGCTCTCTTCGGGAAGCTGGGTGATATGTATGGCAAGAAGAAGCTCTTCCTGCTGGCTCTCTCGATCTACACTCTAGGAGTTACCTTCACGGGCTTTGCCCCAAGCTTCAGGCTCCTCCTGCTATCCAGGGCACTCCAAGGCCTGGGTATGGCGATATTCCCCCTGGGCTTCACGATTGTGCGGGAGGAGTTCCCCCCGCGCATGGTTCCACAGGTTCAGGGTATGATTAGTGCTATGTTCGCCGTGGGGATCGCTGTTGCCCTACCGCTGGGCAGCTATATCGCTGAGAATTATGGCTGGGAGTGGACTTATCATACGATTATACCCTTCGCTCTCCTCCTCCTGGTCCTCTCTGCTAGAGTATTGAGGGAGAGCAGGTATGTATCGGGGGGTAGGCTCGACCTTGTGGGCCTTATCCTCCTATCAGTGTTCTCGTCTTCAAGCTTGGTCGCAGTCACTAGGGCTCCCCATGTGGGGTGGTCTAGCCTGGAGACCGTCTCCCTCCTCCTTGTGAGTCTTGTATCCCTTATGCTCTTCATCATTTGGGAGTCTAGGGTGGGTGATCCCCTAATCCCCTTGTATCTACTTGGGG
>JALUDK010000093.1 GCA_027044005.1 Acidilobaceae archaeon
GCCAGGGCTAAGAGGAGCGTAATAACTGTAGTTATCCTAGCCATATTAGCGGTTTTACTTGCGGCAACACAGCTTGATCACAGCCCGGGATATGTTAAGTTTAAGCTGGTACTCTACGATGATGAAGGTAGGCCTATAATAGATGCACTGGGTACGCCTACGGTGCCTGAGGGTATTAGGTTATATGCCCAGGTCTATGCTATTGCACCCCCGGGTCACGACGAAGTTATAGTGGAAGTCTATAAAGGCTGGGTTAGCGGGCTGGCATTGAAGCTGGATGCTAGGGACACGCTTAGATGGGTAGCAGAGGAGTGGGCCCGCCTGGAGACGGGTAGGGGTATAGAGCTCGGGTACACTGCTACGAGCCTCGAACTAAACCTGTGGGTGGTGCATGCAGATACTGGTAGTGTAATCCAGAGAGTCAGCTACTTCTACCCATACAATCCCCACGGGCTACTGAGGGGGGAGGAGTGGGAGTACACGGTTAAGGTAATGCTTCTCCCCGTAGAGAATGGTGCGTCAGAACCGCGGAGTTTGCAGATAGAGCCCCGGCCTGGTTGCACCATGTACTATACGTGGAGGGTTAACACAACGATTACCCCCGAGGCTGGCTCCACGGCGTTCAGCGCCGATGCAAGGAGATTTGATGATATATTGTATATTAAGACTCCTATACTATTGATCTATAATAAGCTACCTATATCGGGTAGGATAGGCTCGGCTATAGGGCTAGGCATGGGTGGCGTGACTGAGTTCAAGGCATCAATAGGCCTTGGACAGGGGATATATGAGAAGCTTAGGAGCGGCGATGCGACGGGTGGATTGAGTGGGAAGGTGTATCTAGGCGGCGTGTCTAGGAGCCTGTCTGTGAGCTCCTTCTGGAGCCCGGGCTCTGTAGAGGGTGGTGAGTGGGCTTACGTGTGGATATGGGCAAGGCCAGTTATGGTCTTCTACAATGAGTATCTTACCCTCGACTGTGAGGGGGATGTTGTAGAGAGTTATACTGGTGTGGATAAGGTTGTGTTCTTCGTGCAGGATGCTATGACCCTCTATAAGGGTGTGGTAGGCGGGAAGAAGTTGTATAGCCTCCCGGGCGGGGAGTCCCGTGGTGAGCCTCCTTGGCATGTTAAACGGTGGCTGTTCGATGATAATCTATCTAGTTATAGGTATGTGATCGGCCTTAAGCCTGGTGTGGGCCATAGCTTTGGACTAATCCTGTCTATGGTTGATGTGTGCAAGGCCGATTTTGAGGTGCCTCTCGGGCTGGCTGCTGCACCCCTCCTATCAACGGCTGGCATGCATGAGTTTGCCCGGCTTGCGGTTATGATGCCTCCCTCTATGTCGTATGGGGGCTCAGCGGCTGTGTACGTTGATGGTGGAGTGCAGAATAAGGGGCCTGTATACGAGTACCTGTATCTTAGGGTCTCTAATATGCTATATTCTAAGGATCCGCCGTGGCGGCCCTCGGATACCTGCTACTACCAGATGCCCGTGGCTATGTATATAGAGTCTAGGTAGCTGGAACGCTTATCACTAGCCCCCCAGCAATTATCACCGGTAGGAGGGTGTATATGCAGGAGCCCACTCCGGTCTATGGCCAGGGCTTTTTCATCGTGGATCCTGGGAGTATAGCTTACATTATAGTATTCGACTATCATGACCCGGACGGTTATTATATGGGTTTAGCTGAGTCGGGGAGGGTCGAGGATGAGGAGAGGGTGCTTGCTGGTAACATGCAGGCCCTGATGGATGAGGAGAGGGTTATTATTAATGGTGAGGATGTCAGGCCCCATGTCCTGTGGGCTAGGATAGAGGTTAGGGGCACGGTTGAGAGGGCTTCTATAACGTTCTTCACATTGATGAGGTACAAGCCCAGGCTTGGTGTTAATGTTTACGAGAACATATATGAGGAGACTGTGGCGGAGTACGACTATACGGTATACTGGATACCGGGTAGGTGCACAAGTATAACAGGAGTTGACTCGCCTGGCTACGCAGAGATCCAGGACGGGCTAGCGGTGGTCAGGGTTCTAAAGGGCACTAGGATCCCAGGGTACGAGAGTGTATCATTCACCCACACGTGCATCTAGGCGGTTGCACCTACCTGGCCCCACCCGCTCCAGCCGAACCATGTATAGTCCCTAGATGACGCCATGTCCCTGGCATACCTCACGTATTTACCTATAACACCTGAGGGGAGCCCGTGGAGCTTGAATAGCCTCTCTAGGCTCTGGAGCCTTACAACCACGTCCTTTGGCATGCCTCCCCTTAGCGCGTAGTCCGCGAAGTCCCTTAGGGCCTGGTAGCCTAGGAAGAGTAGGGCCGCCTTGTGGGGGCTCCTCATTGACCTGCTCATCCTTCTAAGCTTTTCTGCATCTTCTTCGGCCATGATCCAGAGGGAGGGACTCCTCCTCACAGGGCAACACCGTTACACCTCTTACCCCAGCCATGTGATATGGTGTGGTAGGTGCCATAATTCCGGGGTACTATGCTGGGCTATACCGGGGTGTTACGGGCCTCGCTGGGGGTCCCCGTCTAGCTTGCTCCTCATCCCCAGGTTGGAGGGTCGGGGCCGGTGATCTCGGTCACCCCCCAGCCGGTCTAGGTGAAGCTTACCCCGTCCACGCTCCTCACTATGACACCCTTGTAGAGGAAGTCGATTTGCCTCAGGGCGGCGTGCATGTCGAACTCGGTGAGGGCGCTTATCCCGTCTATTGGGACGTAGACCTTGTACCAGCGTAGCGCGGCGCTGGCTACGGTATGTAGTACGCATATGTTTGCGACCGTACCCACTATTACAAGGTTCTTTATGCCGTAGATGCGTAGCAGGTCATCAAGAGGGGTGCCGTAGAAGCCGTCGTACCTAGTCTTCATGACTACTATGTCCCCCTCCTTGGGGGCGAGCTCGTCCACTATGCGCCATCCCCAGGTGCCGTATCTAGCATGCTCTCCCCAGATCCTGTACTCCGGGTCATCGTCGTAGTGCGTGTCCTGCGTGTAGAAGATCCTTGCCCCGGCGCTCCTAGCCTTCTCGAGCAGCCTGGCTATAGGTGCTATAGTGTCCCTGGAGGCTGGGACGAATAGTGCCCCGTTGGGGTGCACGAAGTCGTTCTGCATATCCACCACTATAACGGCGGTCTCCCGGGCGGGTAGGTTCACGTTATCCACGATCCTATACTCGGGGACCTCTACGCTAGCCATGTCATGCACCCCCCATAGATCTGGGGTCGTAGACGATATCTGTATTACTCCATAGGCCCACCCCTCCCGGTAGGTGGCGGGATTGACGGAGTGCCCCGGCCTTAGGGAGGCTAGTGCCGCTGGTTCTATTAGTGTCGAGGACATGAGGGCTGCCGAGATCAACTCGGTTTGGCTAGGCCTGGACCTAGACCTGCTCATGGAGAACGCTGGCAGGGCGGTGGCCGACGCCATAGAATGCATCCTAGGAGGCCTTGAGGGTGTAAGCGTTACTATACTCGCCGGGAAGGGGGGTAATGGGGGCGACGGTATAACCGCGGCTAGGCACCTAGCCGAGAGGGGGGCCAAGGTTGAGGTGCACCTGTCCCATCCCCCAGAGCTGATAAGCCATGGAAGCACCCGGAGGAACCTGAAGGTCCTCCTGGCTAGCGGCTACGCTAAGCTCGTCAAGCCGTGGAGTAGGGGGTGGGGGGACACCAGTGGGGCTGATGTAGTCGTGGACGCGCTACTAGGTATAGGTGTTAGGGGCAGCCTTAGGGAGCCTATACTTAGCCTAGCTAGGGCCTTTACAAGCCACCAGGGCCTCCGGGTCTCGATAGACACGCCTACCGGTGTGGACCCCGATACAGGGTATGTAGCCGAGGGTGCTGTGGTCGCTGATGTCACGGTTACGCTATACAAGGCGAAGAAGGGCCTCCTCCAGGGAAAGGCTCCTATGCACACTGGTAGGCTACTTGTAGCTCCAATAGGGATCCCGCGCCAGGCCTCGGAGCTGGCCGGGCCGGGTGACGCCTATGCTAGGATACCCGTTAGGCCCAGGGATGCCCATAAGGGTATGGGTGGCAGGGTGCTTGTTATTGGCGGTAGTAGGGACTTCGTGGGGGCCCCAATCCTAGCCGCTCTGGGAGCCGCTGCGGGGGGCGCAGACCTGATATACCTGGCCAGCACTGGCATGATACCCTACTGGGGCGCTCAGAGGAGCTCAACTATAATACCCGTGCCGCTGGATGGCGACTATCTAAACCCCAGCCACGTCGACCATCTACTCAGGCACTCGGAGAGGGTTCACGCCGTCGTCGTGGGCCCGGGGCTTGGTAGTAGGGACGAGACCCTTGAGGCAGCTAGGATCCTAGTCGAGAGGCTAGCCGAGTCTGGTAGGGTTACAGTTGTGGATGCAGACGCGCTTAGGGCAGTAGCTGGCCTAGAGGGTCTTGGTCACCATATTGTCCTGACCCCGCACCGGGGCGAGGCTTCCCGGCTCCTGGACAGTGAGGCTGTGGATGCTAGGCTGGCTGCCTCTAGGATATCCAGGCTCACAGGCGCTACTGTATTGCTGAAGGGGCCTAGGGACTATATCTGCACTGGGGACACTTGCAGGGTCAACGTCACCGGGACCCCCTCTATGAGCGTGGGCGGTACGGGTGATGTGCTAGCTGGCGTGGTGGCTGGGTTCGCTGCTAGGAGGGTAGCCCTGGGTAGGGGACATGGGATGCCGCATACCGCTGCCGCCGCAGCTTACATAGTTGGCAGGGCCGGGGAGCTTGCCGCCTCGGCTGGGGGCGAGAATATTTCCGCTCAGGATGTAGTTGAGAATATAGGTAGGGCCCTGGCCGAGGCTAGAAGCCTTGCAGAGGGCTAGGATCGTGTATGTCCCCTACCAGGTCTATAGGGTTGGCGAGAGGCTTGTTGCCTGCGACTCCCATTTCTGGAACCATGTCTTTGATGACGTGCTTAGGATACTCCTGGTCAGGGGTCTGGACGGCCTGTGGGAGGCGCCTGGGAGGGATGGGGTGGCATTGGAGCCTCTAACCCCGATTGGCGGCCATAGGCGGTGGCTCGAGTGGGCCCAGGCGCTAAGGGTTCGCCCCCTACCCTTGAGACCTGAGGATCTTGCATCCTATAGCCTGGGGGTATCGTGGGGTGGTGGCCTGGATGCCTCTAGGGAGGCGTTGAAGGGGTTTGCTAGGCTGCTGGTTGGTAGGGGGCCTGTGAGGCCTCTGGGCAGGTTTACGTGGCTTCGCCTGGCCTCGGATGGGTGTAGCGTTGGTGATGCTAGGTATAGGGTCTTGGCTAGTCTTGACCCTGGCGTGGGGCTT
>JALUDK010000094.1 GCA_027044005.1 Acidilobaceae archaeon
TTGCATAGCTACCTACAGGCTCTAAACGCCACTCAACGCCCGACAGCTCTCTCGCCAGACAAGGCTCCAGCTTTTCCTTGATGAGGGATAGAAAGCGGGATAGGATTAGTAGCTGGCGCCTCGTAGGCTTTACGGCTCTTAGCGCCTCCTCCTCGACCCTTCCACGGCTGCACTTCAACTACTCTTGACCTCCATTAGCGTCTCGTAGATAGGGCCGCGCCTAGTTAGAGTGCTCTTCTTTAGCCTCACACTTGTAACAGTAAAGCTGCCCACCTCGTAGTCCTGCATCTCGTTTATTAGCTTAACAAGGGCCTGCATGTTCCTAGACCCCTTTATCCTAGCAAGCGTCAAGTGGGGATGGAACCCCTTATCGTCGGGCCTCACGCCGAGCCTCCTCAACCCCCTCTCGATCTCATCCCTCAGCGCACGCAGCTCCTCGGCCCCCTCTCTAACCCCTATCCACACAACACGCGGCCGCGCAGGCGAGGGGAACGCTCCTAGGCCTACGAGTCTAACCGTGAAAGACTTGAAAGCGAGGCCCTGTAGAACCTCACGCTTGATCTCCTCTACGACGCCGGCTGGGACTTCTCCTATGAAGCGCAGGGTTATGTGTAGGTTCTCCGTCTCCACAGGCTTCATAGGAACTCCTGTCGATACCACGCTATCCTTGATACGATCTATCCTAGAGAGGAGCAGGGGATCCTCTATGTCAACCGCTATGAAGACCCTTAGCACCCCGTACGCCAGCCCCCAGCACCCCCAGAAAAATAGCTTGGAGGCCGCGTGGAAGGGATTAAAGCAGGAGAGTAGGGGACCAGGATCCTAGCGATGCGGTTCTCAGGGTCTTTACGGTTGAATGCCTAGGTCGCCGCACGAGACTATCCTGCCAGGCTCCGGCACTTTCTCTAGGTAGCCTGCCTCGGCTGCAAGTCGCCAAATCTCTATCATGGCGTCCTTCAGCTCCTCAGTTATGCAGAGACCTGTATACATCTGGTTCCTCTCCCATACAACCCTAGCCACTTCAGGGTCGAGCTTGTATAGGTCAATCAGCATCTGGATAGTGCGCTCGCTTTCATTGTTCCAGAATAGAGCAGCGTTGCGGTGAGCCTCAAGCACCTTCAGTAGGAGGTCGCGGTCCTCTACCACCTCGGCCCTGGCAACCCAGACTAGCATGGGCATCTGCGTGTCCCCATAGTACTCCCTCCAGAGATCCTGGTAGCTTGCCACTACGTTGAACCCATACTTGGTTATTGCTAGGCTGACAATGGGATCCCAGATTACTCCTGCATCAGCGTCTCCCTGCAGGATAGCGTCTAGCACCTCGCCGGGCCTCACGTTTATAATGATGACGTCGCTGTCGGGACCCTCAGTAACGTTTATGCCGTATAACTGTTTCATGAAGCTCTTGAAGAGATAGTAGGTGCCGCTACCCACTACTGCAGCGACTCGCTTGCCCTTAAGGTCTTCTGGGCTCTTGATGCCGCTGTCCGGCGGAGCAATAATAGCCTGGTTAACCATGTTATCAAGAGCAACTATATAGACGTCCCCGCCCTTGTTCATGGTAACTGCTGCGAGTTCTACCGGTATAACGGTTAGCTGCACCTCCCCTTTCACCAGGGCGTCGACGCTCTGAGGCGGCAGCTGGAAGCGGATGACCTCTATAGTCAACCCCTCGGGCACTACTTCGTCGTGGAACTGTTCTACCACATCAAAGGTGCTTAGCCCTACGGTTATAGTTGAAGCCTTTACAGTAGCAGCCTCACCGCCGCCCAGATAAATGAATGCGGCGGCAGCAACCACTAGGATAACAGCTGCGATAGCTACAGCTAGGGCAGCCTTATTTATCTGCAAACCGGATCAGCCCCCAGCGCCCTAGCCTCGGGATAAGGCTTAGGCTTCCCGGGGGCTACCGCGGTTAATAGTCTAGAGCTTATAATAAGAGGTTATCAGTGAAAACGTTAGTCCTCTACTTCAAAACTAAACAAGCACATTTATCGCTCGGGGCGATGAACAGTTATGTAACCCCTATACCGCTAGCTCCGCGCACCTTCAGGCTGCGCATCGCTGCTCTATGTGCCGCCTCCTCTAAGGCTAGCATGAATGCTATGATGGCTAGCGCTGCTGTGATGTGCATGTATGGCTCTAGTACTGTGGGCTCGCCCACGGCTGCGAGCCGGATAATCTCGCCTGCATGACTGTAGGGGACTAGCAATGCGAGTGCCTGGACGGGCCTCGGCAGCGATTCCAGGGGGGCGGCAAGCCCTCCGGCTATGAATACTAGGAGGCTTAGGAAGTCGATCAGGTTTGGTGGTATACGCGTAAGTATTGAGAGGTCGGCTAAGAGCAGGCTATAGACTGCGCTCGCCGAGAGTACCAGGAGAAGGCCCACTGCTAGTAGCAGCGGGTTAGACGCCCTCAAGGGGGGCACACCGCTGCTAGCGTATAACAGGATCCCGGCTACTATGGCCGCGGCCGTTGCAGCGGCTAGCGCTGGGGGTACGCGCATAACAAGGAAGAGCCTGTGACTAGCCCCCGCCACCTCGTTCTGCTCCAGGAGGCCCAGGTTTATGTAGGACTTTACCCAGTTCCCTACAGCGTAGAGAGGGGTGCTAAGGAGCACCCATGCTACCAGAGCCCAGAATATCGAGGGGACAACGCGGGGCAGATTCAAGGGCTCAGTGAACGCTATCACGGCATAAGAGTATATGAGCATCCAGAGTGTAGTTACGACGGCGTAGCTAGCCAGGTTCCACTTCATCCTCCACAGTCTTACCCCGTGAGCCCACGCCATGGCGTACGCCTGCATAGCTAGCCGCCTAAGCCCCGTCAAGGTCTAGACACCCCTCCTTAGCACAGCTCTTTCAAGCAGGAGCGAGACGGGGGCAGCTAGGGCTGCATAAACCAGTCCCAGGGCGGCCGCAGCGTAGATAGGCGCAGCCAGCTCTAAGGGCGCCGTGGAGAGGCTAGAGTAGAGCTTAGCAGCCTCGACCACGTAGTACAAGGGAATAAAGCGTGATGCTGCCTCTAGGAGTGCTGGCAGCAGCTCGACAGGATAGAATACTCCCGAGAGGAGCACTAGGAGTGGGGGTATGAAGTCTAGAACGTTCGACTCGAGTCTAAGCGCCACGCTAGCCATGCCTGCTACGACGCCTGCGGCGAGCAAAGTGGCGAGGCCAAGGACAGTCAGCCCCGCTAGATACCCTAGAACGAGTAGATCGTTGAGGCCCCCGAAGTAGAGAATAGCGGGTACAACGCTGGCGTAGACTGTTAGTGTGGTCAGGGACGCTCCCGCGAAGCCCGCTGCTGCTACATAGACCGCCGAGCTGGGGGCGGCCAGAGTCACGTACTCCAGGGTGCCGAGCCACCGGGCCCAGATAACCGAGGACGCGGTGTAGGTGACAGCGCTGAGCGAGGATAACGCGACCGCGCTGGCGGTGAACAGGAATAATACAGGGTTATCCACGCCTATATTGCCGGCGTAAACCTCTATATCGCCGTACGCCTCGCCCAAGAGAATCACTATAGCAACCATTATATAGGGCCACATGACCTGCGTGGCGAGCAGGTGCTTCGCCCTCGAGAAAGCCATGAAGCGCATATAGTACTCGGCTACAAGCTGTCTAGCCAGGGCAGACGCTACAGGCCTCAAGCCTCCGATCCCCCGCGAGTCAACGCTATGAAGAGATCCTCGAGGCCGGGCTCCTCAACGCGGCTCTCGACAAGCCTGAAACCATCCTTTACTAGGCCGAGAAGCTTCTCCACAGCCAGGTGCTCCTCGCCCCTCCTCACGCGAATCCTCACAACTATGTATCCGCCGCGCTCGCGCACACTAAAGTCGAACCCGGACAGCATCTTATCCAGGAGACCGTTAACTTCATTATGAGGAGGCACTAGCCTGGCTACAACACTCACTATGGGAGAAAGAATGCTCTTCAACTCCTCCACGCTTCCCTCAGCAACTATACGTCCACCAGCTATGAACGCTATCCTATCGCAGACCTCCTCAGCCTCAGCCATATTATGAGTAGTTAGCAGCACCGTCTTCCCCTCCTCGGCCAGACCCCGTATAACTCTCCGGACACGCCTAGCACTAGCAGGGTCAAGGCCAAGAGTCGGCTCGTCCAGCATGACGACCTCGGGATCGGCTAGCAAGGCCCTAGCAAGGCCCAGCCTAGCCTTCATACCGAGGCTCATCTCCTCGAACGGCTTATCGAGAACACCGACCTCCTCGAGGCCGAGCAGGTCCGAGAGCTCTCTTATCCGCGAATCAAGCTCCGCCCTAGGAACGCCATACAAGAGGCCGAAATACACCAGGTTCTCCCGTCCCGTGAGCTTCCAGTAGAAACCTCGTTCAACGCTGAGCATCACGCCGATTCTCTTCCTAACTAACCCACGCTCCTTCACAACATGAAAGCCCGCAACCCATGCATCCCCCTCGTCCGGCTCGAGGAGGGTGGCAAGTATCTTGACTGTCGTGGTCTTGCCAGCACCGTTAGGGCCTAGGAGGCCCAGAACCTCGCCCCTCCGGGCTCTGAACGAGACGCCCCTCAAAGCCTCTATATAGCGTCTTCCCCGCCTAAGGAAGCCGCCTGTAGGATATCTCTTAACCAGGCCCTCAGCCACTATGCCGTCCTCTCTCAACCCGGCTCCACTCCCGCGGGGCTCCCCAAACACCCCCTTCAATCCTGCCGGGGGAGAGGTAGAGCGGCGCCCCGGTACAGGGAGGCTGAATGCGCCCTCTTCCCCTAACCCTTTAAACCAGCCCGGGAAGCCTAACACAGGTGTTCAATCACGTCAATGTATTATTGACGATTTCACCCTAGCCTAGCCGCCTGTTCTGCGACCCGGTTAAGGGCCCCCAGAGGATCCAAGGGTAGCCACGGCGCGGGCACCAGGATTATCCTGGCTCCAGCCTCTTCAGCAGCCTCGGCAAGCCACTCGCTCGTGGGGCCTGCAGGCTCGCCATCCAAGTCAACAGTTACAAGGGCCACTCCACCCCTTTCAAGAGCCTCTAATGCCTCCTGCTTCACCGAAGGCGGGGGCTCGGCTTCGTGCGACAGTCGTAGGAGAACGACTTCGCCGGCCCCGAGCCACCTGGCTACGTACACGTTGAACGGCAAGTCAGCGACTACTGTGGACCCCTCAAGGATGCCCCTAAACTCCTCGAGCCTGGCTAGTCTATCCAGCGCCGCTTCCAGCCTAGCCTCTATCGTGTCGGAGCATGAGGGAGCCACTGAGGCCTCGGCGGAGGCTAGAGCTTCTAGTATCCGGGCGGTGTTGGCGGGGTCGTACCA
>JALUDK010000095.1 GCA_027044005.1 Acidilobaceae archaeon
GCAGTCCAAGTCTATGTTATCGTAGCCCACAGCGTATTGGGCTATGATTCTCAGCTTAGGCTGTCCCGCCTTTATTAGGTTGCAGTCAACCTTATCCGTGAGAAGCGTTACTAGGGCATCATACTCCCTAGCCTTCTCGACTAGAACCTCGTAGGGAGGAGCAGTGTACTCCGGCCAGACGTCCACATCATAGTACTCCCTTATCCTCTCCAACCCGGGCTCCGGGATCTGGCGCGTTACAAATACCCTAGGCTTTACTGCCACTAGGATCACCACTCTTTTAGAGGCATGGTTCCAGGATAATATAGTAGATTACTGGGGGACCCTCAGGATGCTCGTAGGAGTTATAAGCGATACCCATGACAACATTGAAAACGTCCGGAGGGCCGCTGAGGTATTCAGGAAGGAGAAGGTGGACCTGGTAATCCACCTAGGCGATATAGTCGCCCCGTTCACACTCCTAGAACTCGCCAATAACGTGGAGGCACCGGTCAAGGCCATCTACGGGAACAACTGTGGGGAAAAGCTGGGACTCCAGAGAGTCGCAGGCATGGTGGGGGCTGAGATATGGGAGCCTCCCAAGACTATCAAGCTGGAAGGGCGGAGGATCCTCCTAGTACACGGTTATGGTAGCCCCCAGGATACTGCTGAGATCGTGGAAGCCCTAGCCATCTCTAAAAAGTGGGGTGCCGTCCTGTACGGCCACACCCACCAGGCGAGGCTCGACTATAAGAGAGGGGTGCTCATACTTAACCCTGGAGAGGCTGGAGGCTGGCTGTCAAAGCCCAGCATAGCACTACTAGATACCGATACGATGCGGGCGAAGATAGTATGGCTCTAAGCCTCGGATCTCTCGCAGTCCACCTCCGAATAATAGCTAGGAGAAGAGAGGAGAGCCTCGGTCTAATACTAGGCCGTGGAGAGCGTGCCAGCTTACTAGTTGGAATAAGGAACGTGGCGAGAAACAAGCGTGTGGAATTCCTCGGCGATCCTTGGGCTACAATCGCGGCCCACGCCATAGCCGAGAACCTGGGGCTCGAAGTTCTGGGAGTCTATCATACTCACCCGTGCGGGACCCCCAGGCCTAGTAGGAGAGATCTCGAGGGTATGAAGGCCTGGCCATATATATGGGTGATAGCCTCTCCCACGGGCCTGAAGGCGTGGATCATGAAGGGTGGGGAGGCTAGAGAGGTGCCGGTAGCTTGAGGAGGAGCCGGAAGCCGCTAGTAGGGGCTGGCAGTATAATACTAGCCTTCATATTGGCCCTCGCCAGCTATTGGGCCACGAGGGACCCCCTACTAG
>JALUDK010000096.1 GCA_027044005.1 Acidilobaceae archaeon
CCGGGAGGGACGCGCTGAAGCTAGCCCTCATAGGGGTAAGGATGTTCCCCGTCATGATAATAGGCGTCCCCCTGGTTGCCCTATACGCCAGGATAGGCCTCAGCGACAGCCTAGTGGGAGTGGCGCTCGCCCACACAGCGATGGCGCTACCATTCGTAGTCCTCATAACGTCAAGCGTCTTCACCGGGGTCCCCAGGGACCTTGAGGAGGCGGGTATGGTCTTCGGCCTAGGCCCCCTAGGGGTCTTTACGAGGATAACCCTGCCCCTAGCACTACCAGGGCTAGCAGCCTCAGGCATGTTCACATTCCTACTATCGTGGAACGAGGTCTTCATAGCCGCGGTGCTCACCCTAACCAACAGGACCCTCCCTGCATTTATACTAACCTCAGCCCTGGCATCACCCGACTACTTCAAGTTCGCCGCAAACCTGATCATAGTGGCCCCCGCCCTGCTATTCGTATTCCTAGCCAGGAGGTACCTGGTAACCATGTGGGGCATAACGGTGAGGTGACACCGGGGGATGGTTGAGGTAAGGCTTGAGGGCGTGGTGAAGAGGTTCGGGAGGGCCACCGCGCTCAAGGGCATAAACCTCGAGGTCAGGGACGGCGAGGTCATGGTGCTACTGGGCCCCAGCGGGTGCGGGAAGACGACTACCCTAAGGATAATAGCGGGCCTGGAGAAGCCCGACGAGGGCAGGGTCTACTTCGGGGACAGGGACGTGACCTTCCTGCCACCGAGGGAGAGGAACATATCGATGGTGTTCCAGAGCTACGCCGTGTGGCCGCACATGAAGGTCTACGATAACATAGCATTCCCCCTAAAGATCAAGAAGGTCCCGGAGCAAGAGGTCAGAAGGAGGGTAAAGTGGGCGGCGGAGCTGCTACAAATAGAGGACCTCCTAGACAGGTACCCCCACCAGCTGAGCGGGGGGCAGAGGCAGAGGGTGGCAGTGGCTAGGGCTATAGTAGTGGAGCCGGAGGTCCTGCTCATGGACGAGCCCCTCAGCAACCTGGACGCCCTCCTGAGGGTGAGGATGAGGAGTGAGATCAAGAAGCTCCAGAGGAGGGTGGGGGTCACCATGATATACGTAACCCACGACCAGACCGAGGCGATGGTCATAGCGGATAGGATAGCGGTGATGAGCGAGGGCAGGATAATGCAGGTGGGCCCCCCAGAGGAGGTCTACGAGGACCCTGCCAACACATTCGTGGCTGGCTTCCTGGGGAGCCCGAGCATGAACCTAGTCGAGGCGGAGGCCAGGCCCAGCGGTGGATCCACAGCGATACTACTAGGGCAC
>JALUDK010000097.1 GCA_027044005.1 Acidilobaceae archaeon
GTTATCGAGTTCACCGTGCCGGAAGTTGCAAAGGCTATAACGGATAAGGTGGGAGTGCCCACGATATGCATAGGCTCCGGCCCATACTGTGATGGCCAAGTATTAGTCTTCCATGATATCGTTGGCCTCTCCAGGAATCCCCCACCATTCGCCAAGAAGTACACCGACGCCTACAACATACTAGTCGAAGCGATCAGGGCCTACGCCGACGACGTGAGGAGCCGCCGCTTCCCACCGACACCATAAGCCTAGTAGCCGCCGATAAAAACTCCCTAACCACAACAGGGTCAACGCCTCTAAGCCCCTCAAGCACAATCCTAGGATACTCGATTACCACCCCTCTAACCCTGCCACCCATAGCCTCCACAGCCTCCCTCACCTCCCCGGGCTGGGGGACCCTCGGCCTCCCAGGCCCACATGGCCCATAATTGCATGCGTGACAGGCCTCGCCATGACTAGCCATGTTGTGGCTACAAGCACTTGGATACAAAAGGAACCCGTGCCTCCTCACAACACTGGCCACTCTAGCCTTCACATCACTCATACGTAGGGTCACCTGGTCCCTCCTACTCCTAGGCCTCCGGGGTAACCTCGCCTCGAGGAGGCCTCGGGGGACCCCCACGGCCCCCAGCCTATCCAGGATCCCAGGGGTAACCCTAAGGCTCCCGAGCACAGCCTCCCCTAGTCCGCCCCGCCTTGCAAGGAAGAATATCTCATCGGCCTGCCTGTCGGTTACTCCGGGTATTATGGGTCTCACGAACAGGGCGACCCTTAGGCCGCGTCTCACGGCTTCGCCTGCTAGCGCTAGCCTCTCCTCCGGTGGGGGTGCTCTAGGTTCCAGGCGGCGAGCCCAGTCACCGAGGGCCACTATGGTGAGGAGCACGCTTATCCTTGGCTCCGCCCTCCTGAGCCTCTCAACTAGGTCCCCTGTTAGGAGTGACTTCGTGGAGACCTGGCTTGGTAGTCTTAGCCACCTCCACACCGCCTCGATATACTCTAATGCTTTACCAGTGGTCTCGGGCTGGAACGGCTCCGTGACACTCCCGTACGCGGCCATAGTCTTCCCGGGTACAACGTAGGGGTTGACTGCTAGGGCATAGGCGAGCTCGTCGCCCGTGAGGGGGTAGGGCTCGGGCTTACCGGGGAAGCCCATGTCCCAGATGTAGCAGTAGACGCACCCGTAGCTACAGCCTATACCCGTGTGTATTGTCATGCCGCAGTGCCTGGGCCTCCGCCTCGCGTGGTGGTCCCTCCTAGCCCTCTCAGCCGCCTCCCTACCAATGGCTTCCTCC
>JALUDK010000098.1 GCA_027044005.1 Acidilobaceae archaeon
CTCATAGGTAGGCTGGGAACCGCCGTGACCACTCCAGCCCTCTTTGGTGATACGACCGTTTCAATCCCTCATAGGTAGGCTGGGAACCGAGGGGCGGCTGGTGTCCTACATCGGCTACCCCCAGTTTCAATCCCTCATAGGTAGGCTGGGAACCAGGGCGTTTGGACCCCCGCCAGTGGCACGACCTGGCGTTTCAATCCCTCATAGGTAGGCTGGGAACAGCAGTTGGGCTTAACTCCTATGGTTACAGCCGTCAGTTTCAATCCCTCATAGGTAGGCTGGGAACATAGGCACGCCGAAACGGAAAAAGTTGAATTGCCTTTGTTTCAATCCCTCATAGGTAGGCTGGGAACACCTGACCCGCCATCGCGTCCTACTACTCCACGCCCGGGTTTCAATCCCTCATAGGTAGGCTGGGAACAGCCCGGGCGCAAGCCCGGCGACGACGTCGGGGTCCAGTTTCAATCCCTCATAGGTAGGCTGGGAACCTGGCAGGCCCTGGAGGATTACGCGACGCAGCCCAAGTTTCAATCCCTCATAGGTAGGCTGGGAACTCGGCGAGTGCCGGAGTTACGGCATGGGCCAGGGACGTTTCAATCCCTCATAGGTAGGCTGGGAACGCCGCTCCAGCCCTCTTTAGTGACGCGGCCGAACCAAGTTTCAATCCCTCATAGGTAGGCTGGGAACCCGGATGCGCAACTGGCCCCTGTTTCCATCGTTTGGCAGTTTCAATCCCTCATAGGTAGGCTGGGAACACTCCAGACCCGCGGCCTGGGGCTGCTTGCTCGCTTCAGGTTTCAATCCCTCATAGGTAGGCTGGGAACAGCCGCTCGTGAGCGGGAAAAAGAGGACTGGGCGGGGTTTCAATCCCTCATAGGTAGGCTGGGAACTTGTTACGCAGAATGATAAACACTCTTGACAGAAATTAGTTTCAATCCCTCATAGGTAGGCTGGGAACCCGCGAAAAAACTCCCCCGAAAAACCCCATTTCCCCTTGAGTTTCAATCCCTCATAGGTAGGCTGGGAACCGGCGGCGCGGGGGATGGGGTCGCTGTCGTCGTACCGCTCGTTTCAATCCCTCATAGGTAGGCTGGGAACGGCCACCGCGCCGCTGACGCACGGGCCGTTGGGCGTGTTTCAATCCCTCATAGGTAGGCTGGGAACCCGAGCGCGCGGACGCGTGGCCGTGGAATGACGCGGCTGAGTTTCAATCCCTCATAGGTAGGCTGGGAACCGCGAAACTGGGTGCAAGCCACCACATACACTTCGGAAGTTTCAATCCCTCATAGGT
>JALUDK010000099.1 GCA_027044005.1 Acidilobaceae archaeon
GAGTATGAGGGCTAGGATCCTCGGGGAGCTAAGACGCCGGCTTCTAGAAGAAGGAGTCCAAGTAGCCAGAGGGTAGCCACGTAGCTGTTCCACCCGGCTACTACAGAGGCTAGTAGCCCGGCCCCGGAGACTAGTGCTCCCGCCTGTATGAGCCTGTTCTCGGACTTGAAGGGGCACCCGCTCTCCTCTACTATCCTGGTTGTTGCTACCATGCCTAGGGTTGTGGTTAGCACTGCTGCTAGCACCGCCTCCAGGCCTCCCGTGGCTATTGGTGCTAGTGCCGCTAGCATTGCTAGGGAGTGTAGCCTCCTTGTCCTTGCTAGTGTATAGGAGGCCTGGCCTGCTACTGTCAGTGCTGCTAGGGGCTGGGCTAGGCCTGGGGCTAGTAGGGCTGCTGTTGCTGGTAGTATTGGGAGGAGTGATGCCAGGACCCATGCCTGGCCTCCTAGGGCTGGGAGTGTTAGGGCTAGGAGGCCTGCCGCTAGGGCTAGGCTGGGGGCTCCGTGTAGTAGGCTGGCTAGTGCTGGTAGGCCTGCCCCCGCTATTCCGATGCATGCCATCATCCTTTGGCCTGTGCATGCCATGGTTGTCACCCTAGTAGGGTTACGGCTTGTATTGCCTGTTCTATGGGTAGGAGTATGAATGCCACCGCTACTAGGGGGCTGGCGTACTTGATCATGCCCAGCGCCGCCTCCCTCCTGGGGCTCTCGGCGAACCTGAGTATCTTTATGATTGCATGTATGCTCATTAGCGTGGTCACTACAGCCGCTGCTACTCCGTAGCCCTCTACCGCGACGAAGAGCCATGCCAGGACTGGTAGGAGGGCTATCGAGGCGCTGACTAGTATGGCGAAGGTCCTGGGCTTGACCATGGCTGGGAGCACGGGCACCCCGGCTTTGAGGTAGTCGTCTAGGAAGTAGTAGGCTAGGGCTGAGACGTGGAGGGGCTGCCACACGAATACTATCCCTGCAAGTATTATGCCTCCCGGCGTGAAGCCACCCGCCGCTGCCGCCCAGCCGCCTAGGGCTGGCATTGAGCCTGCAACGCTTCCTAGTACGAGGTTTGCTATGCTCCTCCTCTTTGTGAGCTCTGTGTAGGTTATTATGTCGAAGTAGAGCCCGGCTAGTAGTGCCACGGCTACGTACACGTTTATGAGGAGTGCAGCCATTACTCCTGCCAGGATCATTACTATTATTGATGTGAATGCCTCCTCCATTGTCAGCCTGTTGCTGGGTAGTGGCCTCTTCTTGGTCCTGTTCATCCTGGAGTCTAGGTCTGCCTCTAGG
>JALUDK010000100.1 GCA_027044005.1 Acidilobaceae archaeon
TATGAAAAGTTGGGGAGTGAGGTTAAGAAGGGCAAGAGTAGGAGGCATCTGGAAAGGGTTATCAGTGATGGGCCAGTGCGCGAGGTTATCAATAGGGTAAGGACGCAGTTGTTTAACACTTGAGACTGTTTAACCCGTTTGGGGTAACCGGGGTTGCTAGGCCTGGCTGGTGTCCAGATTCTACGCCTCCCGGGCTACATGGGTATATAGTTTTAGTTCTCTGTGTGGGTAGGGTGTTTAGTTGGTGGCCTCAGGGTGCATCCTTGGATTCCTAACAGTGACCCTAGGGTTATTGGGGAGATGCTTAAGGTTATAGGGATTAGCAGCGTGGAGGAGCTGTATAGGGATATACCTGAGAGTGTTAGGGTCAGGGACTGGGACAGGCTCCCCATAGGGAGGGGCGAGCCTATCCCGGAGAGCAGTGTTGCATTGGCTATGGAGGACCACTACTCCAGGATAGCCAGGCTCAAGGCGCCTCCATTCATGGGGGGAGGAGTATGGCCCCACTACATACCGGAGGCAGTAAGGCATGTAACAAGTCTCGGGGAGATCCTTACATCATACACACCATACCAGGCTGAGGCAAGCCAGGGCCTAATGCAGGCACTATTTGAGTATCAGAGCCTCATGGCAGACCTCCTTGAGATGGACGTGGTTAACTCAAGCATGTACGACTGGAGCACCGCCCTAGGGGAGGCGGGCCTCATGGCCATGAGGGTGTCGAGGAGGAGGCGCATACTAGTCCCCGAAACCATGAACCCGAGGCATAGGAGGGTGCTTGAGAACTACGTAGAACCCCCTGGCGGCGTTGTGGAGAGCGTCAGGGCAGATAGGCGTACAGGGCTCCTCAGCCTGGAGGATCTAGAGGCCAGGCTGGGCGACGACGTGGCGGCAGTATACATAGAGTATCCCGGATACCTGGGCCAGATAGAGGAGAACGCCGCCACAATAGGCGAGATGGCCCACAGGAAGGGGGCCCTATACATTATTGGCGTGGAGCCGCTCAGCATGGCACTACTCAAACCGCCGGGAAGGCTGGGAGCGGACATAGCCGTGGGGGAGGGACAGCCCCTAGGCCTAGGGCTAAACTATGGAGGACCATACCTAGGAATATTCGCCGTATCATGGAGCGGCAGGCTAGTCAGGCAGATGCCGGGAAGGCTAATAGGGCTGACAAGGGATGCAGAGGGGAGGAGGGCCTTCGCAATGATACTCCAGACGAGGGAGCAGCATATAAGGCGGGCCAAGGCGACTAGCAACATAACAACCAATGAGGCCCTCATGGC
>JALUDK010000101.1 GCA_027044005.1 Acidilobaceae archaeon
GTCCTGAACCCCTGGGGACTCCCATCTGGGTGTCGCCGCCTTGGATAGGGTAGACGTCGCTATTATAGGCGCTGGAGTTGTAGGCCTCTTCACCGCCATAACCCTGGGCAGGGCGGGCTATAGTGTAGTCGTGCTTGAAAGGGAGAGCAGGCCAATGATGGGTGTGAGCTCGCGCACGGCCAACGTGATACACGTGCTCCAACCCCCCTTCAACAGCCTCAAGAGCAGGCTATGCCTGGAGGGCAACAGGCTCCACTTCAAAGAGTCTAGCATACTAGGCTACCGGGTCATGGAGACCAGCCTCCTGCTGGCACGCAGCGGCCCCGCCTCGGGGATTATAGCTAGCATTGCGGCCAGGCTGCTACGGCGTGTACTCCCCCAGGGGTTCAGTGTTAGGGTGCTGGGTAGTAGAGAAGCCCTGGAGGCTGAGCCCGGCCTCTCAGATACTGTGAAGTCGGTTGTAGAGGTGGGAGGGTACGGCGTGGTAGACTATAGGGGTCTGGCTAGGGCCCTGGAGGCCGCTGCTAGGTCCTACGGGAGCCTCTATACAGGTGAACCAGTCCAGAGGGCCTCACCTCAGGGAGACTCTATGCTACTGGAAACCTCAGGCATGACTGTTAAGGCTAGGTTCGTGGTCAACGCCGCTGGCTTGGATAGCCATAGGGTTGCCGAGGTCCTAGGGGCCCCAGGCTATGTTCAGACCCCTATCAAGGGTGTCATGAGCCTCCACGGGGGGCCCAGGCTACGCCATATAGTAGCTCCACTGGAGCTTAGGAGGGGTGAGACTAAGGGTGGGGGAGCGATCCCCCAGGTAGATGGAAGCCTCCTCCTGGGGCCCACCAACTCCGGGCCAGCGAGCCCCGGGGACTATAGTTATAGTCGGAGAGACCTTGATATGCTCCGATCCAGGTTCCAGCCGCTACTGGCGGAGGAGCTGAAGCCCGCCTCCAGGGTTATCGTTGGCCTTAGGCCCGTCCACCCAGGGAGGGACTTCAGGATAAAGTGGGGGCCCCGGGGTAGGGTGGTCCATCTTGTCGGCATAGAGTCTCCCGGCCTAACCGCTGCTCCTGCGATCGCCAGGCTTGTCCTGCGCATGATCGAGTCTAGAACCCGGCCGTGAGGCTGGAAAGGTAGGACCTAGCCCTCGAGCGCCTTTAAACTGGATGCTAGTGCATGTACTCAGTGATCCTCCTGGACCTGGGGAAGAGTAGCTCATCCAGCTCCAGCAGCTTTAGGCCTGTCGTGGGGTTGTCTATCCTAACCCCGCCGCCCCTGGTTTCGGAT
>JALUDK010000102.1 GCA_027044005.1 Acidilobaceae archaeon
GTCTCGGTAGGTGATGCCATAAGGGCAGCTCTACCCAGAACCATCATTATGATCACGGTGGCAGAGATCATAGCCATGGCAATAGCATTGCCACTAGCTCCCTACATAGCGTATAAGCGCGGTAGCCTCCTAGACAAGGGTGTTGTAACCTACGCTGCAATAACCAACGCCGCCCCCCTATGGTGGCTCGCCATGATCGCCATATACCTATTCGGCTTCAAGGCAGGGATAGCCCCCACACAGTACAGACAGATACTGTCATACCTGAAGTGGGACCAGTTCACCGCGGCCCCCCTAGAGACGCTGTACCACGTCCTATACTTCGCCTACCTACCCATACTAGTCACGGTGTTCGCCTTCCTAGGTGGATGGCTATACTCGGTCAGGGCCGTAGCCATAAGAGTCGTAGCGGAGGACTACGTGGTCGTAGCTAAGGCCAAGGGATTGCCCGAGAGGATGGTGGTCAGAAAGTACATACTCAGGGTGATAGCAGGCCCAGTAGTAACATTCATCATACTAGGCCTTGCAAGCAGTATACAAGGGTTCATAATAACGGAGACGGTCTTCGACTGGCCTGGCATGGGATCCCTATACTACCAGGCCATACTCTCAGGCGACGCCCCGACAATCCTAGGCTTGATATACGTGACAACCCTTGTATACGTCCTGGGTAGGTACATCCTAGAGATACTATATGTAATACTAGACCCGAGGGTGAAGATGTGATGTCCGGGAAGAAGCAGGTTAGGGAAAGCCTAGCCTCAAAGATAGCCTCATCCCTCAAGGCGGGAGTAGGAGAGGTATGGAGGAACAACATGGGCAAAGCAGGGCTAATAATTATAGTGTTCATAGTAATAATATCGATATACGCCCTGGCAACCCTGCCCCCGGGTCTACCGGACAAGTGGAAGAACAGGCTTGCGTGGAGCGAGTACCCAACCTCGGTCCCGCCGGAATGGGTGAGATACTTCGGGGTCCCGGTCGCGGAGCACAAGATCTATATAAACCCACAGACCAGTTATAGCGGCATAGTAACCCCCCAAAACATACAAGGAGCATTACCCTACTATGCAAACGCGCTAGGCCTAAAGCAGACCATAGTTGGGTACGTGCAGGTCTATAGCGTAGAGTACAGGCTCAGCGATCCGGCGTTTCCCACCGGGATCCTAACACTCTTCACCCCCATAAACAACTCCGTAGTCATTGTCAACGGTGTAGAGAGGCAAGTCCAGGTTCTACCCATACTCGTGGTCCAGAGGCCTGACGGGTTGAGCATAGTA
>JALUDK010000103.1 GCA_027044005.1 Acidilobaceae archaeon
CCCTAGCGCCAGCCAACGCTAGGACCTTCAGAGATATACTAGCCGGGGCGGTGGCACCCATCTTCACAGGCCACCCCCTATCCTTCAGCCGGGGAGGGGGATGCAGGCTCGGGGAGACCCTAGTCAGGGATAAGATCAAGCCCTACAAGAAGATGGTAGCCGTGTACGTAGAGCACCCTAGCGCAGTGGAGGGGCTCAAAAGCTTCATGTCCAGGTTCAAGGGGTTCAAGGTCAGGAGCCTGGGGAGCGCCGCGTTGGAGATAGCGTACACCGCCATAGGCAGGATCACCCTTTTCCTAGACATAAGGTCGAAGCTGAGGAACGTAGACACGGCCGCGGCAGTTGGCATGCTGCTAGAATGCGGCGGGGCCTTCATAGGGAGTAATGGGGAAGAGCCAGGGCTAGACCTATCCGGCGTCGCTAGGATAGGGAGCGTAATAGCATCACTAGACAGGGGGCTGGCCAGGGAGGCCTATGAGGCCGTAGGGCCTCAGATGCGCCGGCCCGGGTCACAGCCCCTATAGCGGTAGGGGCTCCCTGCCGAAATCGCTCATCACAGGCCATAAACCGGATATACCTGTACCTGGGATCTAATATGTGGCGGTGTGTGGAAGGTGGCCTCGGAGCCCCTGGTGGCGTACATACTGCTCAACGTGGATATAGGGATGGAGCACAAGGTGGTAGAGGCGATACTAGATAGGTTCTCCAGGTGGGTTACAGAGGCTAGGGTTACATATGGAGAGCATGACGCCGTGGTTAGGGTTGAGGTCCCTAACATGCGGGTCCTAGACAGTGTAGTTACAGGCATAAGGGAGCTGGAGGGCGTGAGGAAGACCGTTACCCTGATATCCTCCTAGATCCAGCCGGGACGGGGTAGCGGAGTACAGCTATTATACCCCCCAGCCGCTTAACCTGCTCCCCTGGCGGCGAGTCCTCGGGTATGATAATGACCCTCCCCCTATACGACTCGGCCCTGGCAAGCGCCTCGTCCACCATACTCCTCTCCTCGTCATCTATGGAGTGAAGCATAGAGTCTAGGACTACTAGCTTCTCCACCGCCCCCATCTTAGCTACAGCTAGCACGTCGCTAGGCCCCATAGCAACCCTCTCCGGATCCTTGGCAGCGGCTGACAGGAACTCCCCGATAGCCTCCTCAGCCTCCATTATCGTGTATTCCCTTAGTGCCTGTGATACCGTGGTCCTCCTCAGCGCCTCCTCGATCCCGTGCCTGCCGCCCATGGAGGCATCGTCAACCATGACCCTGAGGCTAGGCGCCTCCCTCCTGACCCTCTCGGCCACCATGGACTTAAGCTGGCCAGGCCCCACGATGATCACTATCCCCGCGCCATTAGTTTTTGCATACTCTATGATAAGCCTGGCTATCCTAGCGATCCTAGACTCAAGCTCCTGCTCCCTGCTCGGGTCATCCTTGCCGGGGAGCCTCATGGACTCCTCCACTAGGACCTTGAAGCCGTAGGGGGCTAGGAGTGCTATGCCGTACTCGTCATAGTCTATGGCCGCGATTATCGCCTTCCCTCGGGGGCCGCTCTCTTCCATCCTGCTAAGGTCCTTGGGGCTCCATCCTCCAGGTCTTTCCAGGGTGATCGTCTGCCCCGGTCCTACCACCAGCGAGTGGTGCTTCCCCTTCAGTCCATATTCCTCCGGGCCCTCTACTATCACGCCGAAGATCCTCAGCTTGCCGGTGAAGGGCTGGAACTCGACGTTCTTGACCCTGACCTTGAGGAAGAGGGGCCTCCTTTCCTTGGGCCCCCTCCCGCCCATGGAAACCTCCCTATAGGTCCTAGCCCCCACCACGTCGCCAGGCCTCAGCAGGGTCTTCAGGGTCCACAGGTCCTCCTCGCCCTCGACCCTAACCCTTACAGTCTCCCCCCGCCCACTCTTCTCCAGGACCTTCAAGACTCACCACTTATATAGACCCCGGGCGCTATCTCAACGCCGCCTCCGCTGCCTACTGCCACCTTAACCTTGTGGAGAGCCTCCAGGTCTCTAGCCGCCCCCGCCAGCTCCTCTGGTATGTAGAGCGTGTAGCCCTCCAGCGGCTCGGATAGGCGCAGGCCCTTCTCCCTCTTGAAGTTCCATACAGCCCTATTCACCTCCGCTAGCCTTCTTGCTATACCTGCAAGCCTGGCCCTCTCCTCCTCATCCATCGAGGGCTCGGGGTACCTCTCCTTGTGGACTGTAGAGTCGTATAGCCTACGGTGCGCCATGTCGGTTATGAACGGCATTATGGGGGATAGGGCTACTAACAGGTCCTTGTAGATCGAGTGGAGGGTCCTCCACGCCCCCCTCTGCTCCTCCTCGCTGAACCTCGAATCCCTGTTATACGCCCTCTCCTTCACGAGTTCCACGTAGTGGTCGGCATAATAGTCCCAGGCATACTCGTAGAGCAGGTTTGCCGGCTCAAAGACGTCTAGCTCTGAGTAGGCCATATCAGCCTTGGATGTGTATTCCTCGAATAACGCCCTGAAGGCCTTGTCGGTTAGCGTCTCCTTGTAGCCGTCCTCTGGTATGGGGAAGGCTGAGAGCAGCCTAGCCAGGTTCCACAGCTTGGTGACGAAGTTCCTCCCAGTCTTTATCTTATTCAGGTCGAACCTATAATCGTAGCCTAGCTTAGTGGCTACAGCCGCCCAGTAGCGGAAGGCGTCAGCCCCGTATTCACGTATAACCGGCTCCGGGTCGATCACGTTCCCTGCACTCTTGTGCATGGGCCTCCCCTTCGGGTCGAGGCCCATGCCAGTGATCCTAACCCACCTGAACGCTGGCTTGCCTGTGAGCTGGTAGACCCTGAGCAGTGTGTAGTAGAGCCAGGTCCTTATGATATCCTGGCCCTGGGGCCTCAGAGTGTTCTTGAATGCCTTCCTGAAGAATTCCTCGTTCCTCCTCCACTGGGTCACGTATAGTACTGATATGCTGGAGTCGAACCAGGTGTCGAAGACCCTCTTCTCGCCTACAAGCATGCTCCTCGGCGCCCCGCACCGTGGGCAAGACTCCCAGGGAGGCTCGTCCTCCCACGGCTTATAGTAGCGGCCGGGCTCGGGGACCAGTTTGGCCCCGCACTTAGTGCACGTCCAAAGGGGTATCTCGGTGGCGTAGAACCTGTCCCTCGATATTGGCCAGTCCATGCTTAGGCCGTCGATCCAGTCGTAGAGCTTCTTCCTGTGCATCTCCGGCCTGAAGATGATCCTGGATGCTATCTCCCTGATCTTATCTCTGTACTCTAGCTGCTTGAGGAAGTACTCCCTCCTGAATATTATCTGGAGCGGGGTCTTGCACCTCCAGCACACTGGCACCTTGTGGGTTATCCTCTCCTTCTTCTCTAGTAGGCCAGCCTCCTCCAGCATCTCGGCGATCTTCCTCCTAGCCTCCTCCACGGGGAGGCCTGCTAAGGGACCAGCGTCTGGTAGCATCCTCCCATCGGGGCCCACCAGCTTCTTCGGGGTGAGCCTAAGCTCCTGGAAGAGCCTCACGTCGGCCTCGTCGCCGAAGCTGCATATCATCATCAACCCGGTCCCGTAGGATGGGTCAACGCTCGGGTGCTCGAGAATCACTACCTCGTGGCCGTAGATCGGGGCTATCGCCTTCTTGCCAGCCAGCCCCTTATACCTCTCATCCTCCGGGTGATAGGCTAGGGCGGCGCATCCTGCCAGGAGCTCTGGCCTTGTCGTGGCGACGATCAGGGGCCTCCCGTCGTCCTTGAGCCTATACTTTATATAGTATATGTAGCCTTCCTCCTCGCGGTACTCTATCTCCGCCTCGGCCAGGGTGGTCCTGCACCGGGGGCACCACCGGACTGGCCTCTCGGACTCGTATATGAGGCCCCTCTTGTATAGCTCTATGAATGTTGCCTGGGTCAAGGTCCTATATACTGGGCTGTCTGTGCCGTCCCTCCAGTAGTCGAAGCTGCACCCCATCCTCCTCCATATGGATACTATCTCCTCCTCCGCCTTGTCTAGGAACTCCTTGCAGAGCTGGAGGAACTTCCTCCTGCCCTCGGGCGTCTTCGCCATCTCGTGTGCGTTGACCTTGTAGGCCTTCTCTACCTGTACCTCTACGGGGAGCCCGTTCCTGTCGGCGTAGAAGGGTACGACGACGTTATACCCCTTTAGGCGGAAGTAACGGGCGATCATATCTATCTGAGCATAATGCGCTGCACCTGCTACATGCCAACGGCCACTAGCGTAGGGGGGTGGGGTATCGATTACGATAACCTCCCTAGGATCCCCAGGGTCTATAACGCTCCGGTGCAGCCCCTCCTCCTCCCACTTGTATATAAGGTCCTCCTCCCAGGATACGCTCCACCGCTTCTCCTTTATCCTAGGCTTGAGCCCGGCCAAAACCTGTTCCCCTCTACACCTAGCCCAAGGGGTATAGCCGGGCAAGCCTGGTATATTTGCTGTACCACCCCTCGGCTGTATGCCAGTAAATTAGCCTCCACCCTGACCGGCTAGTAGCGAGGGTTGCATATGGTGGTTCAGGACCTTAGAGGGTACCTAGACTTCCTAGGAGAGCGCGGGTGCCTCAGGAGGGTTAAGGTAGAGGTGGACCCTGTACTGGAGATACCCGAAATACTAAGGAGAGTGATGTACAGAAGGCTCGGAGCGGTCCTATTCGAGAACGTTAAGGGACACCCAGGCTTCAGGGTTGCGGGAAACATATTCTGTAGCCTAGACACGGTCAGGGAGGCACTGGATGTAGAGAGGCTAGAGGACATAGGATGGCGCCTCTTTCAGCCCCTCCAAGGTCCTCCACCCATGGGGCTTGGGGAGAAGCTTAGGAGCCTAGGCGAGGTTCTAGGCCTAGGCAAGTACATGCCGCGCAGGGCCAGGAGGGCAGGGTTTGAGGCAAACGTCCATGAGGGGGGCAATGCCAGGCTGAGTATGATACCTGCATTCAAGGTCTGGCCCAAGGACGGGGGGAGGTACCTTACATACTCCCTAGTCCACGTCAGGGACCCTGTTAAGGGTGTGATGAATATGGGGGTCTACAGGGTCATGATAGCCGGGGAGAGGGAGGGGGTAGTACACTGGCAGATACACAAGAGGGGGCAGCAGGCGCACCAGGACGCGGCTGAGAGGGGCGATACAAGGATCCCGGCGGCACTAGTCATAGGCTCGGACCCGGGCACGCTACTAACCGGGGCCATGCCGGTCCCCTATCCCATCGACAAGCACCTCTTCGCCGGTGTAGTCAGGGGAGAAGGACTCCAAGTCTACAGGCTACCCAACGGCCTCGATGTGCCTGCCAACGCAGAGATAGTCCTAGAGGGATACATCGACCTCGGGGACCTCAGGGAGGAGGGGCCCTACGGAGACCATTTCGGCTACTACGATAAGCCCCAGAGGAGGTTCCCTACATTCCACCTCGAGAGGATATGGCACAGGAACGACCCGATCTATTATGGAAGCGTTACCGGCAAGCCTCCACTGGAGGACGTGGTGATCGGGGGCTTCGCCGAGAGGATATTCCTACCCGCCATACAGACCCTACTCCCAGAAGTGGTTGATATGCACCTACCCCCATACGGCGTCTTCCAGGGCATGGCATTCGTTTCGATAAAGAAGAGGTATCCTGGCCACGGGAAGAAGGTGATGCTAGCCCTAATGGGCCTGGGCCAGCTAAGCCTGACCAAGATAATAGTAGTCGTCGACCACGATATAGACGTTAAGGATGTAAACCAGGTTATATGGGCCGTCTCCAGCCACGTCGACCCCCAGAGGGACGTCGTAGTAATCCAGGGGAGCCACATGGACGAGCTAGACCCGTCAACACCCACCCCAATGTATGGTAGTAAGCTGGGTATAGACGCCACTAGGAAGCTCCCAGAGGAGTACGGCGGCAAGGAGTGGCCGGAGGAGGTAGAGCCCGACGAGGCTACCGCGAGGCTAGTTACCTCTAGGTGGAGGGAGTATGGCCTCCAGTAGCTGGGACGCCGGGAGGGTAAAAAGGCGGGGGAGGATCCACGCCCTAGCAAGGCTGGTCAGGATAGAGCACACCCTATTCAGCCTCCCCTTCGCATATGCGGGAGCCCTGCTATCAGGCTACAGCTTCACCCTAAGGGACGCGGTTCTCATGGCCCTAGCTGTGCTGGGGCTCAGGACCGCTGGCATGGCGTACAACAATATAGCGGATCTAGACATAGATAGGGAGAATCCTAGAACCCGGGGCAGGCCCCTGGTAACGGGGGCCGTTAGCATGAGGGATGCATGGGCCCTAGTGATTGTGGGTACGATACTCTTCATAGCCTCGGCAGCCATGCTAAACATATACGCACTAGCCTTCTCCCCACTCCTACTAGCCCTAACGCTAACCTACCCACATGCAAAGAGGATCCACAGTATACCCCATATCCACCTAGGCCTAGTGCTAGGCTCCGTAATCTTTGGAGGCGCGGTTGCAGCATCTGGAGACGAGGCAAGTAGCCTAGGCGAGGTCCTAGACAGCGTGCCCTGGCTATACGTGGCGGCGGTAACTCTATGGGTAGCAGGGTTCGACACGCTATACAGCATAATGGATATGGAATTCGATAAGAGGCACGGTCTGGGTAGCCTACCCGCGAGGCTAGGGAGGAGAGGAGCCCTACTCGCGGCGGGGCTTATGCACATGCTATCCGCGGCACTGTTCCTAGCTGGAGTCAAGGTATACGGGCTTGGTCCAGCTGGAGCCGCCTCCATGGCCGTGGGGGCCATACTACTAGGGGTGCAGCACCCTCTAGCGTGGAGGGGGAGAATACCCCAGGCATTCAACATTAACCTAGTACTCCCACTCATCGTCTCCCTGGGCATCATAATCGATAAGATGATATAGACTAGCGGCTGCCATGCCCCTAAAGCCCCAACCAGCAGACCCTGGAGGGCCCCGGGTGAGTCTGGGTGAGGCTCACAATAGAGAGGGTAAGTAGCCCCTGGATACTCCTCTCCCTGCCACTCTTCACGGCAGGCGTTATAGCAGCCCCCAGTAGCACGGAGCTCCACATAGCACTTGGGCTGATCGGTGGCTTCACCCTATTCTGCCTGGCCGTGGCGATCCCCCTGTACTCCTCCCTTGTGGGTGGCAGGCCCCGAGGCCCGGGTGAGTGGGGCCTGGCGTTAGCCTCCTACGCATTTACCCTGGCAAGCGTGGTAGCAGGCGCTGCTGGGCTGGATCCTAGGACTCCTCTAGCCCTCTCCATGGCATCAGCACTACTATTCACACTCTCACAGCTAAGCCGCTCCAAGGTGCCCCTCTCCAGGCTCTATACCCTACCCATGCCATTCATACTGGGCCTAGCAGCCCTGGCAGCCGGGGACGCTTTCTGGTCCCTCTTGGCGTATGGCGCCTGGTTCAGCACAACCCTTGTTATGGTCGTGGGAGCCGTGTTCCTACAGAGCCTCTACCACAAGCCAGATACAGGGCTCCACATCGCATCTATACTAGTAGCATCACTGGGGCTTGTACTATATGCTACCCACTCACGGAGCCTAGGCCTAGAGGTGCTAGCCCTATCACTAGTTCTCCACGTACTCGTAATGAGGCCCTGGGAGGGGGTCGGAGGGAAGAGGTTGAGGGTTGACAGGGGCCATCTAGCCCAGGCAATAGGGGGCCTAGCCGCCCTGGCCGCGTCCCTGCTGAGGGTGGATGATGTATCAGTGGCGCACGTAGCCATGCTCGGCTTCGCAGCCACCGGGGTCTACACGCAGGCCCCCCTCCTAGCCCCAATGCTGGTATCGGCATCATGGAGGAGGAAACGGTGGATGGGGGTCTCGCCCCTTATCATGCTTGGCGCAGCGCTGGCTAGGGTATACAACCCACAGCTCTCCCAAGCCCTGGTAATAGCCTCCATAGCCGTGCTCCTCCTGGAGCTAAACCCGTCGCCACGCCGCATCTACTACATAGTGAGGTACGGAGGGGAGGAGGGCTACCTGAGGTCCTACTATGACGCTGTCGGAGCTACCTGAGCCTCTCATGACCCTTCTCCAGGTACCTCTTAGCCCTCCTCCTAGGGACCAGGTGGATATGGAGGGGGTGGCCACGTGGTAGCCCTAGCTTCTTCTCCAGCTCCCTCGTGATCCTCTCCTCCAGCATCCTAGCCTCCTTGCCGCTAACATCCTTCTTGGGGATAACCGCTATATCCACATCTCCAGCCCTATGCTCCTCGCCCCTGGCAAGGCTCCCGATAAGGTGTATCTCTGCCTCGACTATACTAGTTATCACGTCTATAGCCCTGGGGAGCCAGCTCCTCCACCTCCTGATCGCGTCCTCCCTCCTAGCAAGCTCCGGGTCGATGGGCACCGAGATCGCCCTGCCCGTAGCCGCCCTGTACGCGGCCTCCAGGATTAGTGCTGAGGAGACTATACCGGCTAGCACCTCGAGCTGCCGGGGCGACTCCTGGTACATCCTGTAGACTAGCAGCGCTAGGGCCACCATGCTTAGACCTGCGCCTGCAAGCGTTAGCAGGGGGCTAGCCCCTACCCTGTCTCTAAGCTTGTACGCTGCAAGGTTCACTATAGTGAATACGATCAGGAAGCCTCCACTGCCAGCGGTGGAGATGGCCTCTAGATCCACCCCCAATGCGAGAGCTAGGCTTAGAATGGCTATCAGTATGACTCCCTCATAGGAGCCCCTCCACACCCTCCTCCCCAGGGCTCTAGGCGCCTGGCCGTACCTGGCTATCATGTAGGATATTCTGGCAGTGCCGTAGAGGGTTGCGTTGATCGCTGAACTTGTTGATGCTAAGGCGGCCGCAACGATCAGGGTGAACCCGGCTTTGCCTAGAACCGGCTCGACTACCAGGGCTAGCGCGTAGTCCCTCGCCCTGGATACTGTATCTGGGTCCAAGGTGCCGGCAGCCACGAGGGCGACCATAACGTATACGATAATCACTGTGACAACGCTGGCGTAAAGCGCCCTCCGTAGTATTGTCGTGTTGCTGACATCCCTGGCAGCATTAGCGACGAGTTCGAAGCCCTCGTACGCCAGGAATATTATCATGCCGCCAGCAATAATGCTCACCGGGTCAGGCCACCTGCTGGGCGATAACCGGCCCCAGTCTACCATGCCCAGGGCTACCAGGACGACGAAGATTAGGATCGCTAGCTTGAAGGAGACCAGTGCTAGCTCCACCCTCCCACTAGTCTTAGCCCCAAGGAGGTTGACCAGGGTCATGCTGGTCACTATGAAGACAGCTAGGATAGTGTAGAGGGTGCTGTACATGGGAGTGTATAGGCTGGCCCCATAGCTGGCGAATGCATGAGTGTACAGGGCTATCATGACGATGTATGAGAGTAGGAGGAGCAGGTTCACCCACCCACTGAATAGGCCGCCTCCAAAAGCCTGTACAACATACTCGATAGTGCCACCCTCACTGGGATACCTGGATGCCAGCTTCGCATAGGAGTATGACGTCAACAGGGCTACCAGGCCAGCTATCATAAAGGCCACGGGTGCTGCGCCGTCGGAGAGCTGTAGGCTCAAGCCTAGTACGGCGAAGATGCCACCACCGATCATGCCACCTACTCCGATCGAGAACGCCTCCCAGAAGCCAAGCTTCCCCCTCAACCCGATGCACCCTAGGCTTATAGCCTGGGCCACATGGAGGCTAGCCTGCTCTTCACGAACTCGAGCCTCTCAAGCCTGAGCCTCCTCCTGGCCTCGGCCTCCCTTAACAGGCTTCTCTGCCACTCCTCCGTGGGCTCGAACCGGGGTACAGGGGCGCTCCTACCATCTGGGGCTAGGTGGATCATGGTGAAGTAGCTGGTTGTCGTGTGCCTCTCCTCGCCGGTGAAGGGGTTCCGTGTGACCGCCTTTATCGTCACCTCCATGCTTCTCCTACCCACGTAGCTGAGGGCCGCATCTATGCGTAGTATGTCCCCCACCCGTATGGGGCTATAGAAGCTGGTAGCGTCAACCGCTCCCGTGACAACTATGCCCCTGCTGTACTTCATCGCCACGATCCCTGCAAGCTCGTCCATAAGGTATAGTAGCCTACCAGCGTGCATCACGTTATACGCTATTGTATCCTCAGGGTTGACTAGGTGGTGCGTGGTGGCCTCCATACCTTCAACTAGGGGTTTAGGCCTATCAGTATTCCTTGCCTCCCTCTCCCTGACTTCCCTACCCGGCCTGGAGGACCTCCTCCTCAGAGCCTCCCTGAACAACTCTTTCTCATAGCTTCCCTGGGGATCTATGCAGAGGCCGTGGGGCTGGGGCTTTAGGTCCTCGCCCACGCTGACCATGGTCATGTGGGATACAGTGGTCATCCTCCTTTCCCCCCTTACAGGATCCTCGGCCTCTACCAGCAGGGTCACCTCTAGACTGGTGGTCCCGGCATAGTCTATCCATGCCTGGATAACCGCATTCTCTCCCACCCTCAAGGGGCTTAGGAAGAACACGTTGTCCATGCCTGCCAGCACCGTGTAGCTCCTGGTAGCCCTCATGCTGGCCATAGTGGCGGTGGTGACCATCCACCTAAGCATAACACCTCCGTGGAGGGTGCCCAATGGGTTGGTATGAGTCGTGGTCACGTGGTGAACTGTCTCGAAGACAGTATCCCGGATAGATGCAACCTTGCTACACGACACCGCGGACAGGCACCCCACGGGCATGTTTGGGCGTGGAGAGTAATTATCTCGGAGCCCCGAGATAGTACTAGCCAGAGTGGTGCAGTAGTATGAGGGTATGCATGGATCCCATAGGCTACGTTGAGAAGGGGCTACCTGAGGAGAGGGGCAGGAGCAGGTACCAGGTTGAGTCCGTTATACTAGTAAAGGACGAGTACTCCCACGGCCTAGAGGGCCTAGAAGGCTACTCCCATGCATTCATAATATACTGGATGCACAGGGCCCCCGAGCCGATGCTCAAGTGGAGACCCTGGAGGAGGAAGGAGTACCCCGAGGTTGGTGTATTCGCCACCAGATTCCCTGGGAGACCCAACCCGATAGGCCTCTCGCTCGTCGAAGTGGTGAGAGTAGAGCCTCCAAGACTGGTAGTTAGGGGGCTAGACGCCTGGACGGGGACCCCGGTGCTGGACGTGAAGCCCTACGACTACCAGGATATCGCGTGCTGCCCAAAAGTACCAGAGTGGGCGAGGAGCCGTTGGATGGAGGAGAGGGATAGGTACGCGAGGGAGGCTCCCTGGATGGGGCCACGGTGCTAGAAGGCCTTGACAGGCTGCTCCGCTCCACAGGCCTCACACACGAGTATCCAGGCCTTACCCTCCCTCCTCAGCCTGGTATCTATGCTACCGCAGGTTGGGCACCTCACATATTGCCTCAGGAATAACTGGAGGAACTGGTTGACAACCCTCCTAGAGACCCTTATGTTCAGGACCAGCTGGCCGCTACCTGGGTCATAGCTGCCAGCCGCTGCTAGCTCCTTCTGGAGGAACCTAGCCACGAGCTGTGGGTCCCTCTTGAGCTTTTGCGAGATCTCCCTGAAGTTCCGTATGATAGTCTGGTTGCCGATCCTTATGATCTCGGGGTCGGGTATCTTGTACTCGGCCGACCCGCTCTTGGGTGGGACCTTCTGGTACAGCCTTTCCAGCAGGTACTCGTAGTTCCTCAGCAGCTCTCTTCCACTGCTCACAGGTATCTACCCTAAGCTATATCCCCCGGAGCCCGGCTAATATACTTGCCCTGGGGAGTGGAGGGGGGTTGAAGAGGTACTACATGGAGACCTACGGTTGCAGCCTATCGGAGTTCGACTCGCTAACCATGGCATCAATACTAGAGTCCAGGGGCTATGCTAGAGCCGAGTCCCCCGAGGAGGCTGACGTGGTTATAATCAACACGTGCGCGGTCAGGCTTGACACAGAGTATAGGATGGTTGAGAGGATCACCGAGCTCCGGGGCAGGGCTAAGAGGCTTGTGGTGGCTGGGTGCCTGGCAAAGTCTAGGCCAGGGCTGGTAGCCAGGGTCGCCCCTGAGGCTAGCCTGGTCTCGCCCCAGAACGCTACTAGGATAGCGGAGGCTGTGGAGTCCAGTGGCAGGGTGGTCCTCCTCCAGGGTAGGAGGGACACGAGCTGGATGCCCGTTCCACCGCTCCGGGACAGGATCGCTACCATCATGATCGAGGAGGGCTGCCTCAATGATTGCAGCTTCTGCATATCCAAGCATGCTAGGAGGGAGCTGAGAAGCTACCCGCCAAGGCTGATAGTGGAGACTGTTGCTAGGCTCGTTGAGAAGGGCGCCAGGGAGGTAAGGCTCACCGGCTTGGACACGGCGGCCTACGGCAGGGACCTGCCAGGGAGGCCCACGCTAGCAGACCTAGTCTCGATGATCCTAGACAAGGTTGAGGGTGACTATAGGATAAGGATTGGCATGATGACCCCCGAGCTGGTGCTCGATATACTAGGCGACCTGCTAGACGTGTACAGGGATGAAAGGGTCTTCAAGTTCTTCCACATACCAGTCCAGAGCGGGGATGACGGCATCCTAAAGATAATGAATAGGAAATACACGGTGTCGGAGTTCAAGGAGCTGCACTCCAAGGTAAAAGCAAGATTCCCCGACTCAATGTTCGCTACAGACATAATAGTAGGGCACCCAGGGGAGGGGGAGGAAGAGTTCATGGCCACAGTAAGGCTAGTAGAAGAGCTACAGTTCGAGAGAGTCCACCTAGCGCAGTATAGCATAAGGCCCCACACAAAAGCTGCTGCTATGAAGCAGGTCCCAGACCCGGTGAAGAAGGAGAGGAGCAGGAGGCTTATGAGGATCATAGAGGAGATAGGTGAGAGGATACATAGAAGGTATATTGGAATGAAGGTTAGGGCCTTGGTCACGGAGAGGAGCTTCAGGAGCTGGAGCATGACTGCCAGGCTGGACAACTACTTCCCGGTAGTCCTACCGTTGCGGGAAGAGCTGATGGGTGAGTGGGTGGATGTGATTGTTGAGGACGCCTCATTCTTTGATCTTAGGGGGAGGATTGTAGGGGAAAGAGTGGAGGCTGTGGAGCTGGTATGAGTATTGCTGTGAGATGGCTTCACTCCTCCTCTTCTTCCTCCCAGAACTCTTCCTCCTCCTCTTCTTCCTCCTCCCAGAGGTCTTCTTCCTCCTCGAATTCCTCTATATCCTCCAGCTCCTCCTCCTCGTCCCAGAACTCCTCTTCCTCCTCCATCTCTTCCTCTTCCTGGATCCTGAGAGGCTCCACCTCGGCCAGCATCATCCCGACCAGCCTCATCCTACCCTTAGCTTAGATACAGGGCGACCCGGGTATATAGGGTTTTGGTTATTGGTATTATTACATCAACCTTAATACTAATGCGTCCCCTTGGAGGCGGCGCTCTGGGGGCTGTAGTAGAGTGGAGGTTGAGGTATACGAGTTCACCCCAAAACCGGGTGTCACCTTGTCCCCCTCTGAGGCTAGGGCTTTGCTTGAGGGCCGGCTATACACAGTAAATCTGGGAGTAGACAGAGTAGAGCGGGTCCTGCACGAGGATGGATTGATTATAGTGGTGGCTAGGGGGAAGAGGTATAGGATACCAGTTGAGCAGCTTGAGGAAGCGGCTAGCGACAGGTATGCATGGCACGTTGAGGGAGCTAGGATAGCTAGGCTCGCCATTTCGGGGAGGGGGTTCAAGGCGCTGGAGCCTACTGAGAGGGGGCCTCCCACACTGTGGATAGACGGTATACACATGCACAGGGTCTCTGGCACGGATCCTCTACGTGATGCGAGGTCCAAGGTCAGGGCTGCCAGGGTAGGCAAGGGGGACAAGGTGCTGGACATATGCACGGGGTTGGGGTATACATCCATAGAGGCGCTGAAGAGAGGTGCAAGGATAGTCGCCACGGTTGAGATAGACGAGGAGGTACTCTACCTGGCTAGGGCTAACCCCTGGAGCAGAATGCTGGCTTCAGAGAGGGTAACCATAATACATGGAGACGCAGTAAGGGTTGCTGGCCTACTAGAGCCTGGTTTCGACAAGATAATACACGACCCGCCCAGGTTCTCCTCGAGGACAGGCGACCTATACAGCCTAGAATTCTATAGGAGCCTCCACGACCTACTAAAACCCGGGGGCACCCTGTTCCACTACACAGGCGAGCCCGGCAAGGGGAGGAGGATAAACCTCCCGGGGAGCGTCGCCTCCAGGCTAGCAAGGGCCGGGTTTATAGTCGCCGGCTACGATAGGGCTAGCCAGGGAGTGGTGGCATACAAGCCCAGAAGGTGATGATCCAGCTATCGACGACCCCCCTCCGGGGGATGAGTGCATTGGCCTTTACTGACGTCGCTGAAGGGGAATGATCATCATACCCAGGCGATGTAGCCCCCCCGGGTCAGTCGACCGTCGTACGCTCATCCAAGTGGATAGTACTTTACATGCCACCCTCTTATAGATAGGGGTGTGCCTAGGGCTGGCTAGGGTGTGTGGGCTAGACCCATCAGCGGGCAGGGGATTCAACGGGTATGCAATACTAGAGGGCTCATGCACCCAGTGGAGGCTAGTTGCCAGCCACGCCTCGAGGAGCCTCTACAGGGCTCTAGAAGCCCTTTGGGACTGCGATATTATCGGTGTGGATGCACCCCTAACGCTGCCCTACCGGGGCTTCAGGGAGGCCGAGAGGGTTGCCGCCCGTCTGTATGGAGCTAGATTCCTCCCCGGAGGCACGCCGGGTATGAGGGCTCTTGCCCTGAGGGGATTCTCGGTACGGCAGCTACTCGAGGAGGCTGGGATCGCGGTCGTGGAGACGCACCCAGGTAGCATAGCGAGGGTGAGCAGGCTTGCAGAGGGTAGGGATGACCGGCTGGACGCGGTGCTGGCCGCGGGAGCCGCGGCGGCCCACTACTGTGGGGTTGCATCCTATGCTATAGGGGTTGACGGGGTCATTGTCCTCGCCAGGGTCGTAGTAGAGGATGGGCTAGTCAGGGTGCTCCCCCTGGGAGAGGCACCTCTGGGCCCAGGATAGTATCATCCTGCTACACCTAAACGATGATATAGTCGTGACGAGATCGCACTTAGACTCTGCATCCCTCTCGCTTGTGAAGCATGTAGAGTAGACGGACTCAACATAGGAGACGCACTGCACCACATCATCCTCCCCGCCGCACCGCGCCGCGGCCATCCTATACAGATCCGATAGCTTGTGGACGTGGTAAGCGTCTAGGTCTACATCTAGTACAGCGCATAGAGCGGCCTCCGACGCCTTATACGATTTAATGGCAGCCCACTCATAAAAACCATTATTTATATCGTGCTTAACCGACTTGAGGCTTCTCCACGCCGACTCCATCCTTTTCACAACATCACTACCCAAAGGGGGTCCCCGGGGACCGCACAACCCAGTACTGGGCTGGGTATGCAGAGAGCCCTCCAGGTGATAAACATTATTGTTGGGAGGCGTTAAAAACTGGTTTTGCTACTGGGAGGCTACTCCTCCCTTATCCTCCACAGCTTCCTGACAGCGACCTTGAAGCCAGCGCTTATGCTGTCGAGTACCTTAGGGGATAGCTGCATCCTCACCCTCTCGGGGGGCGGATAGGCCTTGCTCAGCTCTATACCTAGGCTCAGGGCGTGTGTGAGTAGCTGGTGGGCACCCTTGTACTTCTCTGTTATGAAGTCCTCGAAGTATGGTATCCATGCCGTGGGGTCCCTGCTCCTCCTTATGAGGACTAGGTACCCGCCGACTACGGGGCCTATCTCCTGCTTGAGCCTGTAGGCCTTGTACGTCTCCTTCTCCTCGTTCTTCTCCGTTATGTAGCCGTGCTTATCGAGGACCCTTATCATCTCCTCGAAGATCTCGCTGGCCTTCTTGCCGCCCATCCTTATTAGCGTCGACTCCCTGGTCTCGGGGCTACTGCTCCTGAACTGTATAACCGGGCCCCTCGCGGTCTTCCGTAGTACGAGCCTGTACTGCCTTCCCTCTAGGCTCATGTGCTACTTCACCCCTATGCATTTTTTAAAAGTATACTGCTACGTTTTTAAGTCTTTCCTAGTAATCGTGTCCGAACTAATTACCAAATAGGACTATGATATCGGAAAGCATATTCCTAGAATGCGGTGTTCCAGGTAATCGGCACGGGGGCCGTGCGGCGGTGTGCGTAAGATACATGCAAAGGGCATGGAGGCGCTTAATAATCCATTAATCCATATATACCGATATGTTACTATATCAATTAACCACGGTAGAGCAGTATTGACTGGAGGCAAGGCTAGGGACAATGGTTCTAATGGGAGCCTATCCAGGAAGGTCCAGAAGCTGGGGGCCTCAAGCCTCATAGTGACGCTACCCAGGAACTGGGCTAGGAGGCATAACGTGAATGTGGGGGACATGGTTAGAATTTATGACGAGGGGGATAGGCTAATAATAGCCCCGAGCGGGGGAGACCTGAAGGATAGGCTCCATGTGAACCTGTCCAGGTCCACCTGCCACAAGCACGTGGGCCGCCTAGTCCTATGCAGCTATGTCTTCGGGTACGATGAGGTTATAGGGGAATCCAATAGGATAATCAAGGGGGCGCTACTGGATAGGATAGCCAAGACATCCTCGTACCTACACGGGGCCGATGTTAGGCTCACCAACAATAGCAAGGTCCTGGAGATCGAGTTCGAGGAGGACCACGAGGACCCTATAACCCTAGTAGCTATGCATGGGAAGGCTATGTCCAGGATGCTAGGGGCGATGAGCAGGTTCCTCAGGGAGGGTGAGGTCAGCAGGGAGGCTATAAGGAAGGAGACCGTGGAGCTTATTAAGATAAACTATAGGATGCTCCGCCTACTCAACAAGCAGAAGCCCTTCAATAGTAGGGAGGAGAAGAGGATCAGGCAGCTCCTCTCCGCCGGAGCCCTCCTTGGTATAGCCGGGGACGCTGTATCCAAGCTGACAGACCTCATATTCACAATGGCAGTCGAGTTGAGGGACGATGAGAGGGAGAGGCTCTCATTTATACTAGAGGTGGCGGAGATAGCTACCGCAACCCTTGCATCGAGCCTCCAATCAATGAGCGTTAAGAAGGCGGAGGATGCATACTGGAAGATAAAGACGATACTAGACCTAGAGGAGAACTCGCACGAGCTCGTGGCGGAGGCCACGCCCCAGTACGCCTACCTTCTGAGCAGGATCATAGAGGTGGCAA
>JALUDK010000104.1 GCA_027044005.1 Acidilobaceae archaeon
TTGGCTTTGACGGGAAGATTAGGGGGATCATAACTGAGAGGGACATGACCTGCGCTGCCGGCAAGGAGGAGGCGACCCTGGACATGCCCGCCTGGGAGTTCATGACGCCCGACCCGGTCACCGTGACTCCTGAGACCCCGGTGATCGACGTGCTGGACAAGATGAGGGATCTAGGGGTTAGGCATATACCTGTGGTGGACAGCGAGGGGAACCCGCTGGGAATGATCTCTGCTAGGGACATAATGGCCTTCGTCGACGTCCTTATGAGGATGTTCGGCGGCAGGTGATATAGGGAAGCGTACTGATTCGCATTAATACCCCTCCACCCTCCACCAAATCCGTGGTCGAGGGGAAGGTAGTGCACGTTCTGGAGGTTGAGGGGCTTAAGACCTACTTCTATACCCTCAGGGGGATAGTCAAGGCGGTAGACGGTGTTTCATTCAACCTCAAGCGCGGCGAGACGATGGGGCTAGCCGGGGAGAGTGGGTGCGGCAAGTCCACTGTGGCATGGAGCCTGCTAGGCCTAGTACCTCCCCCGGGGAGGATCGTGGAGGGCTCGATTAGGATCGATGGCATGGATATAACGAAGATGACCGAGGCTGAGATAAGGGCTAAGGTAAGGTGGAAGAAGATAAGCATGGTCTTCCAGGGCGCCATGAACGCGCTCTCCCCAGTACACAGGGTTGGAGACCAGATCACGGAGCCCCTCATAATACACAAGGGGATGAGCAAAGACGAGGCCTGGAGCAAGGCGGAGAGGCTCCTAAAGCAGGTCGGCCTGAGCCCGGATATACTGAACCGGTACCCCCACGAGCTGAGCGGTGGGCAGAAGCAGAGGGTCGTCATAGCCATGGCCCTCATCATGGAGCCCGACGTTATAATAGCCGATGAGCCCACCACGGCCCTCGACGTGATCGTGCAGGGCCAGATCCTCAACCTCCTCAAGGAGATAAACTGGGAGCACGGGGTCAGCATAATCTTCATAAGCCACGACCTCAGCGTGATAGCGGAGGTCTCCGATAAGGTAGCGATAATGTATGCTGGGAAGATCGTGGAGATGGGTCCAGCGGAGGAGATCTTCAAGGACCCACAGCACCCCTACACCCAGGCGCTGATAAAGGCGATACCCAAGCTGAGGGGGCCCAAGGAGAAGCTGGCATACATACCAGGCCAGCCGCCCGACCTCAGGGCGCCCCCGAAGGGGTGCAGATTCGCCCCCAGGTGCCCGTTTGCATGGGAGAAGTGCCACGAGGAGGAGCCGCCCGAGGTTGAAG
>JALUDK010000105.1 GCA_027044005.1 Acidilobaceae archaeon
GTCTAGCATAGCCAGGCTAGTCAGGCTGGCCTGGGAGTACAGGCCCCGGGTCATAGCCGTTGATAACCCGTACGAGCTGGCCCAAACAACCAGGGACCTAGTCAGGATACTCTCTATGCTACCCCCAGACGCGATGGTAATCCAGGTAAACATGGGGGAAGACGGGCCTATAGACGTGAGGGAGGCGGCCAGGAGGGCAGGCCTAGACCCGGGCCAGGGCAAGCCTAGCCCGGGGAGGACAGCGTACCTCCTAGCAGTACTCGCCTCCCGGGGAGTAGGGAAGCCCCTGAGGGTCGTGGAGGAGAAGACGCTCATAACGGTCTCCCGTGGGAGGGGAGGGAGTTCTGGGGGGTGGAGCCAGCAGAGGTTTCAGAGGAGGGTCAGGGCGACGATACACGCAGTGGCTACTAGGATAAAGGAGGAGCTGGACAAGGCCGGGCTCGAGTATGATTACAGGTACAGGAGGAGCACCGGGGGCCTGGAGTCGGCGGTCTTCACAGTGTACGCCCCCAGGTCGAGGCTCCGGGGCGTTGTGAAGCCCTACAGGGGCCCCGACTACACTATCGAGGTGAAGCCCGTCTACAGGGCCAAGCTATACCTGGAGGAGGGCCGTGGCAGGCCGGTGATAGTAGGCCTAGACCCCGGCATCTCCACCGGGCTAGCAGTGATAGACCTAGCTGGCAGGGTGCTCCACCTAGCCAGCTACAAGGGGATAGACAGGGGAGGCATAATCCAGGAGATCCTAGCCCACGGCTCTCCGATAATCGTGGCCGCAGACGTGAACCCTCCCCCGGATACTGTCAGGAGCGTGGCCTCCAAGCTAGGGGCGGAGGTCTACACCCCGCCCCAGGACATGACCACGGAGGAGAAGAGGGAGCTAGCCTCCAGGATCCACGGCGCCAAGCCAAGGGACTCCCACCAGAGGGATGCACTGGCGGCAGCGTACAAGGCCTACCAGGCCCTCCTATCCAAGATGAGGCAGATAGACTCCTACCTAGGCAAGTTCGACCTCGAGCTCGACCCGGAGGAGGTTAAGGCGGAGGTCCTCAGGGGCACAACCCTCGCGGAGGCGGTGGAGAGGCAGATAATGAGGATAATAGGTGAGACTAGGAGGGGCGAGGAGAAGCAGAGGCCTGCTAGGAGGGAGCAGAGGCAGGAGGCAGGGGAGGGGGTCGACTACGCCGGGATCATAGAGGGGCTCAAGGCCGAGAAGAGGAGGCTGGAGGATAAGATAGCGGCACTCGAGGCAGAGCTGGAGAGGGAGAGGCTCAACGCCCGGCTAGCAATACAAGAGGCCAGGGCCGAGGCGTACAGGGACCAGGAGCTCAGGGCCCTCAGGAGCAGGATCGAGAGGCTAGAAGAGGAGGCCAGGAGGCTCAAGGAGATGGTGGAGGAGTACAAGTCGGCTGCCAACAGGCTAGCGGCCATGGTGGTCGCCGCCGCCCGCGGAGACCTAGTCCTGGCCGCCAGGGTCAAGGTCCTCACAACTAGGAACGTGAACAGGATCCCCCAGGGGGCTAGGATACTCATAGTGGAGGACCCCAACACCTTCGAGAAGGCAGCCCTCGAGAGGCTGGCAGAGGCGGGGATCGAGGGGGTCATAGTCGAGCCCGGCCCCCTGGCCAACGCTCTTAGGAGGACCATGACGCCAGCCCTAAGGCCCGGGTACAGGGTAGTAGAGGAGGCCGGCGTGATCCTAGTAGAGTCCAGGGCATTGGAGGACGCGCTCCTAGAGAAGAGGAGGATGGAGGAGGAGAGGACTAGCAGGGTCGACCTCGAGAGGCTTATCTCGGAGTATAGGATGAGGAGGATGAAGGCATAAGACGACCCCCTTTAACCCCCTCCCAGCCTCCTGGGTGACGGGGGTGGCTAGGATAGTGTGGCCCAAGCCATGGTACAGTAACCTCTGGGCGCCGTGGAGGATGGCCTATATAAAGAGCCACGGGGAGAGGAGGGGGTGCGTCTTCTGTGAGGCGCCCAACATGGGGGTCAACCCGGAGAGTCTGGTAGTCTATAAGGGTGCTAGGAACTATATCATACTGAACAAGTACCCCTACAACAGCGGCCACCTGATGGTGGTTCCATACAGGCACGTATCCAGGCTGGAGGACCTGACGGTGGAGGAGCTGGCGGAGATGATGATCCTAGTCAGGGCCAGCGTGAAGGCGCTGAAGAAGGCGTACAAGCCCCACGGCTTCAACATAGGCATGAATCTAGGCGAGGCGGCGGGGGCCGGGATAGCTGACCACCTGCACATGCACATAGTGCCCCGCTGGGTGGGGGACACCAACTACATGACCATAACAGCGGGGGCCAAGGTTATACCCCAGAGCCTAGAGGAGGCGTGGAAGGTCCTCAAGCCGCTGGTTGAGGAGGCGGTGAGGGAGGAGGCACCGGAGAAATGAACCACCTATACATAGTGACCCACACCGACCTAGACGGGGTCGGCGCTGCGGCGGCAGTGGTTAGGATCCTAGGCAGGGTAGACGGCGGCTACACAACCATCTACGCCGAGCCCTACAACGTACACGAGAGGCTAGAGGCGATATCGGGGCACGCAGAGAGGGGGGACCTAGTAGTGGTGACAGACCTAGGCCCCAACAGGGACTCCTTCAAGCACGCCCTAAAGATCGTGGATGACATGACGAGCCGCGGAGTCAGGGTGGAGTGGGTAGACCACCACATATGGAGCGGCGAGGACCTCCAAGCCCTAGAAGCCGCGGGGGCCAGGGTATGGGTAGACAGGAACACCTGCGCAACCGGGGCAGTGGTAAGGCACCTCCCCAGGAGCCACGGCACCCTGGCAGACGACTACCTACTAGAACTAGAGCGGGTAGTCTGCTCAGCAGACCTATGGAGGTGGGACCACCACCTCTCAACAAGGCTATTCCGCATACTAGGCAGCGGCGACCATAACGGGGACGAGTGGAGGGACAAGGTCCTAGACAAGCTGGCTAGGGGCATACTATGGGACAACGAGCTGGAGGAGAGGCTACAGGACTACATAACACGGGAGCTGGAGGGCTACAACCGGATCCAGGCTACAGTCTACACACTATCAAAGAGGGGGTGCAGGGTCGCGGCAGCGGCAAAAGGCAGGGGGCCACCAGCCAACAGCTTCATAGGGGCAATGCTCCTAGCCAGGTACCAGGCAGACATAGCAGTGATAGTCAGGAGCAACGGGGGACTATCCCTCAGGAGCAGGGAAGTGAACGTGCAGCCAGTTGCATCAAGGCTAGGCGGCGGGGGCCACCCAAGGGCCTCGGGCGCCAGGATAGAGATACCCCTCTACGTGAGGCTGGCCTCAAGGATCTACCCCCGGGCCCTATCCTGGTATGCGGCCAGGATAGTCTACAAGGCGGCCCAGGAGACGGGGGCATGTGGAGGCTAGAATAAAACCCCTCGCCGTGGCCCTATATGAAGGGTGCATGGGATGCACGCCTCCACGGCCGCGGCCCTCCTAGTGATCCTAATAGCCTGGGCCGCGGCCCCAGCGCTAGCCCAGGACGATGTTGGCAAGCTCGGGGAGACGATTATCAGGCACCCACCGCAGATCCCCCCACCTCCCCCCACTGTGTATACTAGCTACGTCAACCTGACGGGGGAGGAGCTCTCCTGCGTGAGCCTAGGGGTAGCGGTGTACCTAGAGACCCTTGCCCTTATAGGGAAGAGCATGGTTGGTGACGATGGCGTAGCCAGGGTGGGGGACTACTCCATACCAGCCAGCTCCCTAAGCGACCTGGAGTACCTGGCCAGCATATTCTACACGGCCTCAGTATACCTGGCGGTCGGCGAGGACGGTAAGGCTGAGAAGATGCTCCAAGACGTGGGATATAGTGAGGTGGCGAAGCGGCTGGAGGCGCTGGGAGACGCCTTGAAGCTCTCCTCAGCCCGGGGTAGCAACCTTAGCCTGGCCGCCGCCCTAGTATCAATAACACCCCTCCTCACCTGCCTAGACGATGACCCCCCGCTAGAGTACCCGGTCATAGAGCCGGGTGACGTGGTGAGGGCGCAGAAGGTGCTAGCGGAGGGCCTAGACCCGGAGAGGATAAGCGAGGAGGAGGTACTATCCAACCTGTCCCTCATGGTCACATACCAGGTCTCGCTGGCCCTGGAGAGGGTGTCCCCGGATACAGGGTACCATATATACCGGGGGGTTAACACCTCTGGCGAGCCCCTCTACCCCTTCCAACTACCGCCATGCCAGGGAGAAGCCACCCAGGCCTGGGAGAGGGTAGCATGCCTCATACCCCAGGACTTCCCCACAAGATTCCACCTAATACCAAGCCTGCTCCTAGCCCAGAGGATATCGGGGAACACATGGATCCTACCCCTCCCGGGAGAGGAGGCGGCCAGTTACTACGATACGATCGAGAAGCTTGACAGGTTCGCCAACGTATACGAAACCCTACTCAAGTCCACGCTACAGGTAAACATAACCCTAACCAAGGAGGAACCCCAAGCCCAGCTGCCAGAGCTACAAGACATAGACCCGACAAACCTAGAACAGGAGCTAAGGGACATACTCAGGGAGAGGAGGCTACGCCAGGAGATAAGCCAGCCACCACCAGGCACAGGTCCACAGCCAACCCAGGAGGTCAAGGTCACAAGCGACCTAGCAGATATAGCCAAGACCAGGCTAACAGACTTCAAGAACCTACTCAGAGACGTTGCAGGAGTGAGGGAGAAGATAGACACTACACTCAACATACAAGCATCAAGGCCACCAAGCATAGGAGGGGTAACCCTCGGAAACACTCAGCCCCTAGCCATAAGGGTGCCAGACATAAACCCCTGGCTACTAGCAGCCCCAATCATAGTATTCACCGCCTACATGGCCAGGGACACCCTCTCGGTAATCGGCTCAATAGCCCGGGGACTCCTAGCCAGGAGGGTCAGGGTAGGAGCCCCAGAGCCAGTGCTATGCTACGAAGCCGCCCTAAAGGCTGCCGAGAGGCGGGGCATCTACAAGACGCCCAGCGAGACACCCAGGGAGTTCCTAGAGAGGGCCCGACTCGCCCTTGGCCCGGAGGAGGCCCGGGGCCTCGAGGAGGCTACCAGGGTCTACGAGGTGTACAAGTACGCTGGGGCCGAGCCAGGCAGGGCGGAGCTGGACAAGTGCTGGAGGAGCGTAAGGGGGATGCTAAAGCCATGGGGCTCCCTAAGAAGACGGTAGCAGTACTCCTCATAATAATAGCGCT
>JALUDK010000106.1 GCA_027044005.1 Acidilobaceae archaeon
GCCTCCAAGTACTGGGGCCAACCAGTATCTAGAGCGACCGAGGAGATCCGGAGAGAGACGCATCCAAGGGCCTCAATAGCAGCTATAGGCCCGGCCGGGGAGAACATGGTCAAGCTAGCGAGCATAATGTTCGACAGCGACAGGGCCGCCGGCAGGGGAGGCCTAGGAGCCGTAATGGGGGCCAAGAAGCTTAAGGCCATAGCAGTGCGAGGAGTCGGGAAGCCGAGGGTCGCAGACCCTGATGGGCTACACTCGAGGATAACCCGGCTGTACAGGGAACTAGCCACAAGCCCCAGGTACGAGGACATGAGGAGGTACGGGACCACCAACGCCCTCATGACCAGCGCCAGCCTGGGTATGAGCCCCTCCTACAACTTCAAGAAGCCACACATACCAGAGGAGCAGGCCTCAAGGCTAGCCGGGGAGGCGATAAAGGAGGTCGAGGTGGAGCCAGAGTGGTTCATAAGGTACAAGCCCTGCCCCCTACAGTGCACCAGGTACGTGGAGGCCAGTGCAAGGGGCAAGAGGTTCAAGGTGAAGAGCGAGTATGAGAACCTGGCGATGCTAGGAGCCGCAACCGGGGTGTTCCATAGAGACATGGTACTCTACTACAACAGGCTGGTGGACGATCTTGGCATGGACACGATCAGCGTGGGGAACGCGATAGCCTGGGCCATGGAGCTCGCCGAGGAGGGGCTAATAGACAGGGCGGCCTTCCCAGACGCCCCCACAGGCTTCGGCGACGAGGATGCAGTGGAGAGGCTGATAATAAACATAGCGTACAGGAGGGGCCTAGGGGCGGTGCTCGCAGAGGGGGTAAGGGCCGCCTCTAGGATACTAGGCGTGGGTGCAGAGAAGGCGGTCGAGGTGAAGGGGCTCGAGGCACCAGCATGGGACCCCAGGGGCAGGAGGGGCTACGGTGTGAGCTACGCGACTGCTGACGTGGGGGCCAGCCACCTCAGAGGGTGGCCAAGGCCTCACGAGCCGCCTACAGCAGGCCCAGCTAGGGAGATGATGGAGAGCCTAGCAGAGGGGAGGGACAGGGATGCGGTCTTCGACATGACTGGCTTGTGCAAGTTCGTATCATACAGCATGGAGGACATAGCAGGCCTAATGACCAGCATAACAGGGAGGAGGTACACCGTAGAGGACCTCAGGAGGGCATCCCAGAGGGTGGAAGCCCTAGCCAGGATACACAACACCCTCGACTGGGTAACCCCGCCCCTAGACGATATAGTGCCCCCAAGGTGGATGGAGCCCATACCAGAGGGCCCCCTCAAAGGAGTCAAGGCCTTCAACGACTGGAGGGACTTCGAGGAGGCCAGGAGGGAGTACTACAGGATTAGGGGATGGCACGAGGAGCTAGGCGTACCACTACCATCAACCATGGAGGCCCTAGGCGTACCCTGGGTAGCCAGCGACGCTGAGAGGGCGCTCAGGGTTGTAAGGGCCAGGCTCGGGTTGTACTCCAGTTAATAATCCCGTACGCATAGCCAGTGGAGCCGGTGCCAGTGGTGAACGTGGAGCTGGTAGCGGCAATTATCTTCCTAGCAAGCATAGCAGCGATAGTAGCTAGGATCGTTGATGAGACTGTCGCCGCCCTAGCAGGCCTAGTGGCCATGGTACTCCTGACAGCCTACACGCCTGAGGACGCGTTCAACTATGTTGATTGGAACGTGATAGCAATACTCCTAGGCATGTGGATCATAGCAGGGTACATGATCGAGGGTGGGTTCACCAGCGCAACCCTACGCCTGGTGTCGAGGTACGCCACGACCTATAGGCGGTTCCTCCTACTCATGGCGCTATTCTCGGGCTTCATATCAATGTTCATAGACAACGTCCTAGTGATACTACTCGTGGGTAGCATAACGATAGAGGCAGCCAGGAGGGCCGGGGCTAACCCGGTACTAGCAATACTCCTCATAGGCTTCTCAGCAAACTTCATGGGCACAGCCCTACTAATGGGGGACCTCCCACCACAGCTGCTCCACAGCGTAGCCGGGGCAGAGTTCATAGACTTCATATGGAACCACGGCAGGCCCAGCAGCTTCCCCCTCCTAACGGTAACCTTCATAATAACACTGGCAGCATACTACACGGTATTCATAAGGAGGGAGCCCGATAAGCCCCTCAACAACGTGGAGACACAGGAAGAGGCGAAGTGGGACCCACTACTACTCCACGTCTCCCTAGCATTCTTCCTCCTCACCGTGGCTGGAATGGCGCTACGCCCCCTCCTAGGCCTCCCCCTAGGCTTCATAACACTAGCCGGTGCAGCGTTCCTAGCACTCACCGTGGAGCTGTGGAGAAGGGCTGGCGGCAGGCTGCCCAGCTTCGAGGATGCGCTAGGCCACGTAGAGTGGAGGGCCCTCCTCTTCTACGCCACCCTCTTCTCCCTGGTCGGTGGCCTAGAGGAGCTAGGCGTACTTGAGAAGGTAGCCTCCAGCGTGGTGGGTTATATAAGCGAGCCCGGCCTGACCTCCTACACTGTGATGTACTGGATAGTCGGGCTCCTAAGCCTCTTCATAGAGCATGACGCTCTCCTACTCACATTCCTGTACATAACCAGGGACGCCGCGGAGCTGGCGGGGGTGAACCCGTGGAACCTGTACTGGGCCATGGCGTGGAGCGCCACCCTGGCCAGCAACGCCACCACAGCCGCGGCCCCGGCGCTCTACGTGGCTGTAACCATAGCCGAGGAGAAGGGATACAGGATAAAACCCACAACATTCCTAAGGTACAGCCTAACCTTCACCCTCATATCACTAATCGTACATTACCTCGTGACAATACCCTTCTGGAGCCACCCACCATAAAACCCCGCAAAACGCCAGGAGCCCCACGGCGGTGTGACCGGGATGACCCGTAGGTGCATAGAGAGGGGGCTCGTCGCCTGGCTAACAGGACTCCCGGGCAGCGGGAAGACAACGGTGGCAAGGCTCGTCGCTGAGAGGCTCAGGAGCGAGGGTTACAGGGTTGAGGTGATTGACGGCGACTGGGCGAGGACCACTGTTAGCGAGGGGGCAGGGTTCACCAGGGAGGAGAGGCTGAGGCACATCAAGAGGATCGCCTGGATAGCCAGGCTACTAGCCAGGAACGGGGTGATAGTGATCACGAGCCTCGTATCACCCTACAGGGAGGCGAGGAGCCTAGCCCGGGGGATAATAGAGGAGGACGCGCCCTTCATGGAGGTCTACGTCAAGGCCAGCCTGGAGACCGTTATGAGGAGGGACCCCAAGGGCCTCTACAAGAAGGCGCTCCAGGGCCAGGTCAAGCACATGACCGGGGTAAGCGACCCATACGAGCCCCCAGAGAACCCGGACCTCATCCTCGACACCGAGGCCGAGGAGCCCGAAGAGTCGGCTAGGAGGCTCTACGAGGCCATAAAGGCCAGGCTCCCACGGGAGGGCTAGCCTATACCCTCCAGCCCCCGGGTATATATTGATATGTCCCGTCTAGCCCCGGCTATATGCCAGTACCTGCACCAGAACATGAGGCCTGGAGGAGCACCCCTCCACCGTGGAGTAGGAGGGGTGTGCCGGGGACTTGCGCACATGGCCCTACGAGCTGAAGCCGCTACTAGTATTCTGGGAGTCAACAAAGGCATGCCTACTAGAGTGCACCCACTGCCGCGCAGAGGCAATCAAGGAGCCCCTACCCGGCGAGCTCTCCACAAGCCAGGCGCTGGGCCTAATAGAGGATGTGGCTGGCTTCGGCAGGCCCTCGCCCATAATGGTCTTCACCGGCGGCGACCTCCTCATGAGGAGCGACATATGGGACCTACTGGCCCACGCCAAGAAGCTTGGTGTAAGGACCGCGGTGGCGCCCAGCGTTACCCCCCTGCTAACCACGGAGGCCATGGACAAGTTTGTCGAGCTTGGGGTGGGTGGGGTTAGCATAAGCATAGACTCCCCCTACCCCGAGGTCCATGATAAGATAAGGGGGATCGAGGGCACCTGGGAGAGGAGCATATGGGCGCTCCGAGAACTCCTCAAGAGGCCTCTTAGGGTCCAGGTCAACACGGTGGTGATGAAGAGCACCGTAGATGGCCTGGCCGACATGGTGAAGCTCCTAGTAGACCTAGGTATACCCACCTGGGAGGTATTCTACCTCATCCCAGTGGGCAGGGCGGGCTTCGCTGAGGACCTAACCCCGGGCGAGTGGGAGGATGTAAGCCTCTTCCTCTACCAGGCCAGCAAGTACGGTGTGAGGATAAGGACTACAGAGGGCCCCATGTTCAGGAGGATAGCACTGACAGCCACAAGGCTAGAGGAGAAGGGGGAGAGGATAGAGGACCTAGTCAGGCCCGGCCCCCTATACAAGAGGCTGATGGACAGGCTGGTGAGCCTCCTGGGGGAGCCCCGCGGCCCCCCGCAGGCCCACACAGTGGGCACCATGGACGGGAGGGGTATAGTATTCATCTCGTACAACGGCACCGTCTACCCCAGCGGCTTCCTACCCCTACCGGCAGGAAACGTGAAGGTCAAGAGCCTCAGGGAGATATACAGGGAGACCACTCTCTTCAGGAAGCTACGCTCCAACCTCAAGGGTAGGTGCGGCAGGTGCGAGTTCAAGGAGATCTGCGGTGGTAGCAGGGCCAGGGCCTTCGCCTACACTGGGAACCCGCTAGAGGAGGACCCGGCATGCCCCTACGAGCCGGGATCCTGGGGTGTAGCACTATGACCAGGCTGGACGCTAGGGACGTGGACCTGCTCATGGCGCTCCAGTACGAGTTCCCCACAGACACAACCCGGCCCCTGGACTGGGTGGCCAGTAGGGTGGGGATGAGCCTAGAGGAGGCCCTGGAGAGGGCGAGGAGGCTTAACAGGGAGGGCGTGCTGAAGAGGATCGGCTACTACTACAACTATAGGGCCAGGGGCAAGGTGGCGGCCCTGGTAGCCTATGCAATGGGGAGTAGGTACAGGGAGCTGGCCAGGATAGTCAACAGGGACCCTATGGTCACGCACAACTTCCTCAGGAACCACCCCCACTACAACGTGTGGATAGTGGTGAAGAGGCCCACCAGGGAGGAGATCATAGGATACGTGGAGGAGACCGCAAGGAAGGCAGGGGCCAAGGACTGGGTCATACTCTTTAGCAGGAGGACCCTAAAGCTCAGCGTGAAGTACGACCTACACGAGGGCATATCGAGGGCCGGGAGGTACACATGGGTCAACCCCAACCCACCCCAGC
>JALUDK010000107.1 GCA_027044005.1 Acidilobaceae archaeon
GGGGTGCACGGAGTCCTTTTCTCCTTCCTCCTAGGCGCCGCCCTCTCGGGGGCTAGGGTTAAGAGGAGGGTTGAGGAGAGGCTTGGCCCCCTGATATTCGGCTTCATGGCCCCCGTCTTCTTCGTCAACGCTGGGCTACATATTGCACCGGTTGGCTTGTCTAGGCTGAAGACTGTTGTGGCTGTGCTCCTCCTATCGAGCTACCCGGCTAAGCTCCTAGCCACGGGGCTGGCCCTAAGGGTTGCTGCCGGGATTAGGGGGTGGAGGCTCCCTAATGTTATGGCTGCCAGGCTGACCGTGTCGACTATAATAGCGTATGCGGGGTTGAAGGGGGGCCTCATGGACCCCCAGCTGGCGGCTGGGGTTATGGCCTCGGCCCTCCTGGCTACACTCTTATCCACGTTGGGTGGGGGGTCTGTGGAGGGCTAGACGTCGTGGTACATTAGGAACTCGACGGGGCTTGGGTGTAGCCTGGCCTCCTTGACCTCGCCCCACTTTAGGTCTAGGTATGCCTCTATCACCGACTCGCTGAATGCTGGCTTCAGGAACTCGTTGTCTGTCTCTAGCTCCTGGAGGGCCTCCTCTAGGCTTCCTGGTAGACTCTTTATACCTAGGCTCCTCCTCTTCTCGGGGGACATTAGGTATATGTTCTCGTCCACGTGGTCTCCCGGGTCTATCTTCTTCCTAACCCCGTCTAGGCCCGCCATTATTATGGCTGCTAGGCCTAGGTAGGGGTTCGCCGAGGGGTCTGGGGGCCTGTACTCTATCCTCTTGCTCTTGGCGTCTCCCTTGTAGTAGACGGGGATCCTCACCGCTGCGCTCCTGTTCGCCCTGCTCCATGCCAGGTATACTGGAGCCTCGAAGCCTGGGACGAGCCTCCTGTAGCTGTTTACCGTGGGGGATAGTATGGCTGAGAGGGCCCTGCCGTGCTCTAGTAGGCCGCCTATGAAGTACCTTGCGTACTGGCTCACCTCCGCGTACTCGTCGTTGGGGTCGTAGAATAGGTTGGTGTCTCCCCTCCATATGCTTACGTGGGTGTGCATACCGCTCCCGTTGTCGTTCAGCACGGGCTTGGGCATGAATGTGGCTACCTTGCCATGCTTGTATGCCACCATCTTGGCCACGTACTTGAGGGTCTGTAGCCTATCGGCCGTCACCGTGGGGGTCCCGTAGCGGAAGTTGACCTCGGCCTGGCCGCCTGTGGCTACCTCGTGGTGGTGCACCTCCGCTGGGACGTTGAAGCTCTTCCTCAGTGTCTGGGCTATCTCCATCCTGATATCCATCATCTGGTCCTGGGGCGGGGCCGGGTAGTAGCCCTTCTTGGGCCTCGTTCTTATCCCCTTATACTCGTCCTGGCTCCAGGTGGCCTCGCTGGAGTATAGCCTGTAGTACGACTCGCCCATGGATACCTTGAACTCTATCCCGTCGAATATGAAGAACTCGGGCTCCACGCTGGTATAGGCCTTGAGGCCCTCCCCTGCGAGTAGCTCCTCGACCCTCTCCGAGACCCACCTTGGGTCCCTGGGGAACCTGCCCCTGCCCAGGTTCCAGTATACCTGGGTTAGGAACCTCGCCGTCGCCTCGTGCCAGGGCAGGACTGCATATGTCTCCACTACGGGCTTCAGGACTAGGTCGCTGTCGTCTATGGTTGAGAAGCCCGCTACGCTGCTCCCGTCCAGCTTCCCGAATCCCTCTGATAGCGATTCCTCGTCAACCATGCTTATGTGGATCGTGACGTGGTGTAGCTTACCGGCTAGATCCGTTACTTGGAGGTCGACCCACTCTATCCCGTCCCTGGAGAGGGCCTCCAGGGCCTCCCCGACAGTCTTAGGCGGTGCCAACACGTATGCACCGTGCTTGGCCTACTGTTGCTGTTCATACACTCTATATCTATTCTCACACTAGAATGGGAATATATTCCATAGTGTAGCATTTTTAATGGTACTATCGTTCATATTATGCCGGGGATGGTGGGTACGGTTGGACAGCGTGGATCTGAGGATACTGGTTGAGCTGGCCCGCGACTCTAGGCTTAGTGTTAGGAAGCTTGCCTCCATCCTGGGCATGCCCCACACCACGGTCTATGCTAGGATGAAGAAGCTGGAGGAGAGGGGGGTCGTCAGGAGGTATACGATAGATATAAACCCTGAGGCCCTTGGGTACGATATCACTGCGGTGGTTAGCATATCCGTCGACGGCTCGGTGATCGAGGAGGTGGAGGAGGACCTGGCTAGGATAGCCAACGTGATAGCTGTCTACGACGTCACAGGGGACTTCGACATTATGGCCATAGCCAGGTTCAGGAGCATAGGCGAGCTCGACAGGTTCATAAAGTGGCTCAACAAGCACCCCGGCGTGAAGAAGACGCTGACCAGCATAGCGTTTAGGGTGGTTAAGGAGGATCCTACCAGCGTTCTAGATGCGGGGGCACACCCGGCGTCCACAGGTTAGATCCGGCAGGGCCCCCGCCTCCACTGGGGCCTCCACCAATTAAACCCGGGCCCCGGCGCTAGTCTAGGGGTGGGGGCCCGCGTATTGGCTAGGATAATCCATATGGCAGACATACACCTGGGTGCCCGGCCCTACGGCTTCCAGGAGCGCTGGATGGATATACTAGAGTCGTTCGAGGACGCCATGAGGAAGGCTGTGGAGGAGAGGCCTGACGTCATAGTGATAGCAGGGGACCTATTCGACCAGCCCAAGCCGGAGAACAGCGTGGTCAGGCACGCCGTTAAGGTCCTAAGAATGGCCACCGGGCGGGGCATACCGGTGGTAGCGGCGCACGGGGAGCATGACACCCCGGGGAGGAGGGACAATACCATACTCCAGGTGCTAGAGGCCGCCGTCGAGGGGTTCCACGCCCCGCTACCCCAGGGGCCTGGGGGCGCGGCTGAGATCGCCAGGAGCCAGACCCTGAGGGTCAATGGTGTTAATGTGCTCGTGTACCCCTTCAGGAAGGTGGATCTGGAGACTAGGAAGAAGCTAGCGGGGGCCCTCCTCCCCGCCTTTGCACGAGCCGCCGAGGCCCTTGAGGGGCCCAGGGTATTCCTAGCCCACTTCAGCCTAGACACCGTCTTCCCTATAGACGCTGTTGCCTCCCCCAGCGACCTGCCGCCCGTCGACTATGTAGCCCTGGGCCACGTGCATATGAGGCATATAGAGACGGGCGTCGACCCTCCATACGCCTACACTGGAGTCCTGGACCCCCTGAATATCGCGGAGGCTAGGGCCAAGTACACGCACGGCCCCCTCCTAGTGGATATCGATGGTGACGGAGTTGTTATACAGGAGATACCAGTGGAGGTGAGGCCCCAGCTGGAGGTGGAGGGCGAGGCCCGGCGGCTGGAGGAGGCGGTTAGGATCATCAGGAGGGCGGCGATGCGTAGGACCGGCGGCAAGCCGCCTCTGGTGCACGTTAAGCTGAGGATCCACCCGGGGATACCCCTCAGGAGCCTCTACCAGGAGGCAGCCTCCGTGCATAGGAGTACGGGGGTGCTTGTTAGGGTCGCCCCCGAGAGGGTCGACCCCGAGGCTGGGAGGGTTGTCATGGGTAGGGAGGCTGTGGACCCCCTCGAGCTCCTGACCAGCGACATGGGGCTCCCCAAGCCAGCGGCGGGCCTGATACTCGAGCTGAAGGAAGCCCTCCTGGAGGGCGACGAGGATAGGGTCCAGGAGGTGCTGGAGAAGCTGGCTGGTTATGAGAATGTGCTGGGGAGGTGGCTCTAGGGTGCCCTACAGGCTAGGCGAGGTGAGGCTGAGGAACTTCAAGAGCCATGTGGATACCAGGATAGTGGTCCCCCAGGGGTCCGTGGCGCTCCTCGGCGAAAACGGCGCGGGGAAGAGCAGCATACTGGAGGCGGTCAGGCTAGCCCTGGCGGTGGACAGGAGGAGGACCCGGGGGCTAGCCCAGCTGGTAAACGAGAGGAGGGGCGGCTCCTTCTCCATAAAGCTGACCCTAGAGCCACTTGAGCACGGAGCACCCCAGGTGGAGGCGCTGGTAGAGGCGGGGGGAGGAAGGCCCAGGTACATACTCAAGGTCGGCGGCAAGCTCGTTGCGAGCGGCATCGAAGCCTATAGGAGGGAGATGAACAAGGTCCTCGGCCTCCAATACCTCACCGACCCCGCCAGCTTCATAGAGAGGGCGGTGATAGTCAGGCAGGGGGGCCTACAGGCTATAGCGGAGAAGATGGACCGGGGGAGGGAGCTACGGGAGGAGATAGAGGCAGCCATAGGGATACCAGACTACAAGGAGGCCATCAAGAAGCTAGACCAAGCCAGGGTGAGGGTGGGAAGCCAGGAGGCGGGGATCTCCGAGTGGCACCTCAAGAGGGTGGCCAGGAGCCTGCAGGAGGCTAGGGACAAGGCCGCCACCGCCAAGAGGAGCCTACAGGAGGCCAAGAAGAGGCTCAAGGACCTAGAGGAAGAGGCCAAGCGGGTCCACGCAGAGATCGACAGGCTACTAGAAGAGAAGGCCAGGCTAGAGGCAGGAGCGGGGGAGGCGGAGGAGCTGGAGAAGCGCATAGCAGCGCTAGAGGCAAGAAGGGCCAGGCTGGGAGCCAGGATTAGGAGGCTGGAGGAGGAGCTGGAGGAGGCAAGGAGGGCGGAGGAGGAGCTGCCGAGGCTCGAGGCCCTGGCGGGCCTAGGCGGGGTCCTCGATAGGATACAGGAGCTGGAGAGGCTCACAGCAGAGCTAAGAGTTGAAGAGGATAGGCTCTCAACCGCCAGGGAGGCGTTGGAGGAGAGGGAGAAGACGAGGGAGGCCTACAACGAGCACCGCAGGCTAACAGCTATGCTGGAGGAGTTGATCGAGAGGGAGAGGGAGGCCAGGAGCAGGCTTGCGGGGGTAGAGGCCAAGCTAGCCCAGGCAAGGGAGAGGCGGAGGAGGCTGGAGGAGAGGCTAGGGGCCGCGCTGAGGGAGGCCTCCAGGATCCTAGGCACCCCCCTCCAGGGTGTAGACGACCTGGCCAGGGGCCTAGCAGGCGTCGAGGAGAAGCTATCCCTGCTGGGAGAGGAGCTGGCAAGGACAAGGAACAGGATAGGCGCGCTCCAAGCCAGGGTAGAAGAGGACAAGAGGCTCCTAGAGGTCCTACACGACGAGCACACGACCAGGTGCCCGGTATGCGGGAGGGAGCTGACAGAGGAGCATGCAAGGGAGATCAGGTCGAGGATAGCCGAGAGGCTCAGGAGAG
>JALUDK010000108.1 GCA_027044005.1 Acidilobaceae archaeon
TCCTCAGGGTACACTGGGGCTACATCATAAGACAGCCCGGAGCAACCGCAGCCCAGGCAGCATACATACTTCCCCCGCCAACAACCGTAGTAGGAGCCTTCGCCAACCCCCTAGCCCGAATACTAGGGGTACCGGACTATATCGAGAAGAGGAAGGCCAAGGCAGGCCTCCCAGTCCAGAACAGGTACATGGAGTGCCTCCTCCATGCCACGCTAGCAGCTGGAGCAGGACTCGTCCCCCTCCAGGCACAGGCAATAGGCGCGGCAACCTACGAAGAGCCCGCCAGGATAATGGGCACTCCATACAAGGGAGGCGGCGCCTACCAGGCCGCAGTCAAGAAGCCGATATACATGAGTGCGACAGAGCTACTACCAGTCCAGGCTCTCGGAGCAACCAGCGCCCCAGGCACGACAATGGCTATAGCATGGCTCCTAGACCAGTCCAGGCTAAAGGAATGCCTCGTCACCACTCCAAGCCTGGCCGAGCTCGAAGCTGCTGCGTGGAGCGTCTACAGGCTCGGTAGCAGGGAGGGCCTGGCCAACACGATCACGGCAGGAGCAGTCGACCAGGAGAAGCTAGATATAAAGGATAGGGGCGCCTACAGGTCCATCCTCTACCAGGACTCGTCATGTGCGAGCATATCCCGGGGACGAGTCTCTATCATACCAATGCTTGGCCTAAACTATAGGGAACGAGAGTACCTGGCCCCAACCGGGGAGCCCAGCGGCATAAACATAATCACGCCGCCACCCAGGCCTGCGATGTTCTACCTCAGAGACCCTGGCTGCAAGGCTGGAGGGTACCGGGTGGAGGCTGGAGGGGCTAGGCTCGATCTTTACCTGGCATTTAGGGGGTGATTCCTGTGGCCGAGGTTCGGATTAGGCTTCTCGACCCGGAGATGCTCGGCAGGAGGTTCCAGTACGCCTTTCTAAGCTTCGCTGGGAACGTAGAGGTGAGGCCCGACACGGGCTTGGCAGTGTTCGTATCGGAGCAGGATTATGTCGAAACGGTAAGGACAGTAATGGACTCGATAATCAGGGGGCTATCATGGCCAGAGCAGGCTAGGAGGAAGAGCAAGTGCCAACCGGTAGTCCTCGAGAACTACGGGGTCAACTGCTCCCTCCTAGACAGGGGCCCCAGCCTATATCAGGCAGGAACTAAGAGCGACTTCAAGACTATTAGGAGCGCCGGGCTCGTGACTTGCAAGGCCCAGACACAAAAGTGCGAGGGGACAGTTGCATGGACACACGCAGCTATAAGCTACGCCAT
>JALUDK010000109.1:0-1077 GCA_027044005.1 Acidilobaceae archaeon
GCTCTGTGGAATGTAGATGGGGGTCCCTCTGACAACGAGTTCCCCCTTTACATCCCTCACTAACCCTGCTATCGCCTTTAGCAGGGTTGTCTTCCCAGCACCGTTGGGGCCCGCTACCACTATTACGCTTCCCTTTTCAACGGTGAATGATGCTGGACCCGCCCTCGGAGTCCCTCCCAGCTCTACAACCAGCCCCTTCGCCTCGACGACTACTCCATCCATCTCCTGCTCCACGCCTCCAACCTCTCCAACACAATCTTATCCAATACTACCATCAGTGTTACGAGGAGTAATGCCCACGCCATGAAACCCTCATAATCGTGGAGCTGATAGTAGAGCCATAACCTATAACCAATACCACCACTTGCCCCGAATGCCTCGGCTACAACGCTTATCCTCAACGCCGCTCCCAGAGCACTCCTCCCAGATGCGACTATGAATGGAACACTAGCAGGGGCCAGTATGTTTAGGAACTCTCCCAGCCGCGTCAAACCCAGTATTCTTGAGAGCTCGCCGTACTCCGACCTAGCAACCTCGAAGCCCTTCAGGGTCCCAGATAATAGGATTGGGAAGGCGGTCGCCGCTGCCACGCTGACAGCTGGTAAACGGCTAGTGAAGCCGTAGATTATGAGGAATAGGAGAGCCCATACCAGTGCAGATACGCTTTGGACTAGGACATTGAAGGATTTCACTATATCCTCTACGAGCCCTCCTAGAGAGGCTAGCCATGCTAGGACTAGTGACAGGGCTAGGGCTAGGGCGAAGCCGGCCAGCGTATTCTCCAGGGTTATCATTGTATCGGATAACGCTATACCTAGATTGCCTGCAAGGTATGATACTGAGGGGATTATGCCGGGGAGGATTCCTGAGAAAGATGAGAGTAGGTGCCATATTGCTAGGAATATTCCTATAGCCACCAGGTATCCTAGTGTTCCCCTCAGCTTCTCCTTCATGGTGGACGCCATCCCACTTGCATATTGGTGACTGCTAGCCTTGGCTGCAGGTTATTATCCTGTCGGTTGATGGTATGTCTTGTATGTAGCCTGCCTCCTTTGCCAGACCCCATATCTTCACCAT
>JALUDK010000109.1:1087-1264 GCA_027044005.1 Acidilobaceae archaeon
CGTAGATTATTAGGAATAGGAGAGCCCACACAAGTGCAGAGACACTCTGTACTAGGACGTTGAACGACTTCACCACATCCTCGACGAAACCGCCTAAAGAGGCGAGCCAGGCGAGTACCATTGCCAGGACTAGAGCTATCATGAAGCCGGCTAGAGTATTCTCCAGGGTTATCACTG
>JALUDK010000110.1 GCA_027044005.1 Acidilobaceae archaeon
CTACTAAGCGGCGAGGCCAGGCTAAGCAATGCAGAGCTATCAACACTAGTAAGAGAGGCGATAAGATTCATAGCAGACTCCCTGAACGCCACCCAGAGGAACTGTAGAGGACCTACACTAGCAGGCGTGGATTGCTGCAGCATCAGCGGGGGCCCAACCCTATACACCTCGGGGGCCAACGACAGGAAGATCCTGGAAAAAGCCGGGCTACTGGACTGCCATATAGTCAGGGAGTCCAGGCGTACGATAGGGTGGACGCATGCGGCAATAAGCTACGCCCACAAAGTACTCCAGGGCATGATCAGTGACGGGGAGCCCAGGTATGACCTGCCCATGCTGGCCAAGTCATCCCTCTTCAGCAGGAGCAGGGGATACACCAACACATGGGAGACGAAGAACTACAAGGTTACACTACACGAGCTAGGCACAACCCTACTAGGAGGGGCCATAGCATACCTAGGGAGGCAGCGGGTCTCCGAGGGCGGGGATAGAGGAGACAGCATAGAATTCTACATCCTACCGGACAGGCCCTCCAAGGAGTACAGGGCCCTGGCATCACTAGCATCGGCAGGAAGCCTGGGAGGTAATCTAGCGGCTAGGGCTGCCAGGCTGGCCAGGACCGGGGTTAGCCTAGAGGCCGCTATATCACTTGCATTCGCAGTCATGGCAAGAATGTATTCTGAAAGGCTGTCCGGCCTGAACCCGGCCCTTGTAGCAGGGTCAGCCAGGATCTATATGGTAAGCACCGGGCAGAGGCCAATGATAAGAGGGGGAATACCCATCTCCCCAGCATTCCACCAGACATACACGAGCCCAACCATCAGGAGGCTATACAACCTAGCAACCAACGCGGGAGGCAGCCTCAAGGATGCCGCGGTAAACTGCGTCAACAAGCTATTCCTACAAGCACAGACAGGGCCACACGGAGACTATATAATAGACTGTGCAAGAAGCCTAGAAGGAGCCCTCTCATCACTGAAGGACAGGGAAGCTACAAGTGACCTAGCGGGGGAGGCCAGGAGGCTGCTCGGAGACCTACACCACGAGTATCTTAGGATAGCCAGGGGTGAATGGGTTGCATAGGCCAAGGCCCTTAATGGAAAGGGCATGGGAGGAGGCCAGGGCGGGCCGTATACCAATAGTTGTGGCCCCCACAGGCTATGGAAAGACTAGGGCTAGCCCCTGGCTATACAGGGAGGCCAGTAGGCAGGGGATTGCATCGGGGCTAATCCATGTAGCCCCACTCAGGAGCCTGGTCACAAA
>JALUDK010000111.1 GCA_027044005.1 Acidilobaceae archaeon
CCCTGATATCAACCACCACCAAAACACAGACACTAAAAACTCACATAAAACCGTGGTCACCGAAACAAGAACAGAAAACCAGCAAATAAAACCCACAACAACCAATAACCACGGGCCCGTAGCCTAGCCAGGACCAGGGCGCCGGCCTCCGGAGCCGGAGGTCCCGGGTTCAAATCCCGGCGGGCCCGCCACTTATATACTCCATTTTTAAGTCTTACGCTCTTGCCCCAATAATCTTTTTATACTTCTGGGACTGTCCCAGTTATTGGATGGTTCTGGGACAATGAGGCATGAGCAGTGCGTTAATGTGGAGCTTTCTGGTGAGCAGAGGAGGGAGCTACTCAGGCTGCTGGTCAGACGCTTTGGGAGTATTAGGAAGCTCGCCCATGGACTTGGTGTAAGTAAGTCCTCCCTCCACAGGCTCCTCAAAGGGGAGCGGGTATCGGGTACCATAGCTAGGACGGTCGACTATAGGATATGCAGGCTGCTGGGTGAGGACGAGTTTTACCAGGTCATCAACCGGGACCAGTTGCTACGTTCCATGGGGCTCCTCGGGGAAGAGGGCGTGAATGTACCCCTACTCCTGGCCCTCCTCGATGCTGTCCTAGACCGAGAGGAGGCGAGAAATGCTGTGCTTGAGCTTGTGGCTAAACGGTACAAAGCTGAGCTTCGCCAGGTGCTTGGCGAGGCCCTCCCGAGGATAAGGCTTGAGTGGAGTGAGGGGTTCGAGAGGTGGCTTACTGAGAAGAAGAGCAAGCCCATCTCAGGGCGGACACTGAGAGACTATAGGAACATATGGATGCGGTGCCTAGAGGGGCGCACCCTTGGCTGGCACACCCTGAAGAAGCTTGAGGGTAAGAGGATGGAGTGCGGGGGCGAGTGGTATAGTACCGGGTGGGCCCGCCAGGTCTTCAGACACTACATAAGATACCTCTATAGCATAGGGAAGCTGGACTGGGACACCTACACAAGACTCCTCCTAGTTATTCCTGGGCGCCGCTACGGTAGGAGGATGAGCCAGAAGCCCATAGCTCTTGATGATGTAGTAAGGACTCTTGAGGTGCTCAGGGAGAAACGCAAAGATATCTACATGCTCTACCTGCTCATGTTGTTCTCCGCGATAAGGTTTGAGCACGCTTTGAGGATGCTGAGAGACTGGAGGCCGGGGGAGAAGGTATATGTGCCGTATCTCAATCGTAACATCACGCGCTTGGAGTGTCCGGGAGAGTTTTGTAGGTACTATATGGGCTCGGAAAGGGAT
>JALUDK010000112.1 GCA_027044005.1 Acidilobaceae archaeon
GTAGCATGTAGGTGATTAGGGGGACCTCGAAGAGCAGGCCTGTGGCTAGTATGAGTTGTATCGCGAGTGTGAAGAGCTTCTCTATATCCGCGAAGGCCACGAGTCCCTCCTCCCCGGCCACCATTATAGAGGTCATGAACATGAAGCGGAATGCTATGGGTATGACCACGTAATAAGCAAGGAGGACCCCGGCGGCGAAGAGTATAAAGGCTAGGATCGAGTACCTCTTTATAGCCTTCTCCTCGTGAGGGTAGAGGGCTGGCTTAATGTAGGCGAACATCTCCCTAATTATAACAGGGCTGGCTCCCAGGAGGCCTAGCATGAGGGCGCTCTTGAATAGAACGTTGAACCCCCCGAAGGGGTTGAACTGGGCTAGCCTAACCTCGTAGGTCTGGCCCATGAATGATATCGTAGGGGGTACGGCGTGCTCTATGAGCTTCTTGGGGAAAACATTCACTGCTGGTATGTAGGGGTTTACGCTTATCGGTATGAACGAGAGTACTAGGGTGGAGATTATCAGTGCCACTAGTATCCTCTTCAGCCTAACGGCCAGCTCCACTACATGGCTCCATATATCTGCTTCTTCCCCCACAACTCCCCACACAGCCGGGGCACACCTATTGGCTGGGGATGGTGATAAAGCTTCCCATACCCTATCCTCCTCCTCGGGGCCTATGTTATGGGGGATAGATGGGCCAGGGTTGTAGAGGCTTGTGGTGAGGATGCCGAGGAGTGTAGGAAGGCCGTGAGGCTGTTCCTGGAGGAGATGTGCAGGGATCCCTCGATGTGTAGGGAGCCCAGGAGGGGCCTGGTTGAGAGGTACTCCTGGGTGGAGGAGCTTATAAGGAGGGGTGTCCCCGATGGCAGGTCTCGGCTTATACTCTACATCGTCTCCAGGTACCTGGTCAACGTTAAGAACCTAGACCCGGAGTCGGCCGTGCACGTGGTGGAGGAGTTCATCGAGAATAGCTGCCGGAACCATGGCAACTGCGGCAAGATCTACAGGTCATGGATTAGGAACGTGCTGAGGCACGTAAAGGAGGGAGGGTGGCTCCCCTGGAAGCTTGAGACGCTCAAGGAGAGGGACCCGGAGCTGTATGCCGTGGTTGAATCCGTGCTCTCGGGGAGGGATGCTACTTAAAGGTTTAGAGCGCCAGCCTAAGGCTGTTGACCCTCACAGGGGTGCGGGAAGGGTGGCCAGGTACGTGGTGACCTCAGCGTGGCCTTACGTCAACCATGTCCCCCATCTGGGAACACT
>JALUDK010000113.1 GCA_027044005.1 Acidilobaceae archaeon
CATTATGTCTACAAGCTCCTCCCTGGGGAAGACCCGTGGGTCCGGCAGGCCGCCGGCCAGGCTTATTATATCCTTGCCCTCTGTGAGCTTTAGTATCTCCCTAATGTCACTCGTCTTAACATGCTCCATGCGGGCCGCGTAGAACCTTGATGCATCGATCATCGTGCATCATCACGTAGACCATGTTGACTGCCAAGTTAATTAACTATACAGTTTACCCGGGTATAGCCTTGAAGAGGGGGCGCAGCCTCTTGTAGAGCAGCCTGTAGGCCTCCAGCATCCCCGAGTATACCCTAGCCTCTGAGGGGTCTGGCTCCACCCTGTAGGCAACCCTGATCCTGGAAGCCTCCCCCGCTATGCTAGACCCCCTGAGCCCCGCGGCAGCCATCACCGCCACCCCCCTGAGGGGTGCCTCACCGGGCTCCTCAACTACCTCTATAGGCCTGCCTAGGGCGCTGGCTATTATCCTGGCCCAGGTCCTAGACCTGAAGCCTCCTCCCACACCCCTCAACCTTACGGGGGCCCCTGCAAGCCTGGTCATGTATCCCCATGCCCATGCTATGTTGAGCGCTACAGCCTCCATTGCAGCCCTCACTAGGTGTAGCCTGCCGTGCCTCAGGCTTAGGCCTACTAGCACCCCGCGGGCGTCGGGGTCGTCTATGGGGGACCTCTCACCGTAGAGCCATGGAGCGGCTAGTAGACCCTCGGAGCCCGGCGGGATCTTGGAGGCCTCCTCAAGCATGCTGTAGTCTCCGCCCAGCAGGTGTAGGACCTTGTCTATGAGTGCTCCTGCAGCCTCCTGCTCCGCTATAGCGATGTATAGTCCTGGGGCGGCTGATAGCAGGCTCCCTATGTAGTGGAATACGTCCAGTAGCCTTTTGGGAGTGTGGACGCCGATCCAGCTACTGGTGCCCAGGTATATGTGGTACTCCCTCTCTCCTAGCGCTCCCGAGCCTACCCCTGCAGCCGCCACGTCTCCCGATCCAGCTATGACTGGCGTGCCCTCTTCTAGGCCTAGGTCCTGCGCCGCCTCCCTGGCTAGGCCTCCTGCCAGGCTTGACGCCTCTATTATCCTTGGGAGCTTGTTGTATGGTACCCTATATCTCCTGGCTAGCCTCATGCTCCACTCCGCCCTGCCCCTCCTGGTGTCTGCCAGCCATGTTAGGTGGGCCTCGTCGGGGGTTGTTGCATGTACCCGGGCTAGCTTGTTTAGGATCCATGTCTTTAGTCCTCCTATGGTCTTGGCCTTCTCTAGGAC
>JALUDK010000114.1 GCA_027044005.1 Acidilobaceae archaeon
AGTAGGCCCTGGCGTAGTCCTTCCCCGCCAGTAGGGCGTTGATGGATGACTGAGCCACCACGGCCCTACCCTCTGCCCAGTCCTGGAACGCCATTACTGCGTAGGAGGTCAGGACATAGCTCGGCAGCCTCCTCTTAACCACCACGGTCTTCTTCGTTACCCCATCAACCTTGAACTCATAGACACCGCCCCCAGAACGCACTATATGGACCTCGTGCTCCTCCCCCGCATACTCACAGACTATTACGTGCTTGCTCTTCCTCCTGCACCTGCTCCTCACGCTCCCACCTCCAGCACATGAAAGCAGCCGTCAAGGGGAACACATTCTGCATTATGAGAGGTATAGCCATCGCCTCAGGGTAACCCAGGGCGAAGGCCACCAACCCAATCAACGTCATGACCAAGGAATTAGCCACCACTAGGAATAGTAGGCCCGAGCACCTCAACCCTCACCCACCTCCGGGGAGAGGACCCCGAACCACGTAGGGAAAGACATCTGAGTTAAGTGGGATATGCCCAGGAACCAGGCCTCGGCCATGACACGGAACCCGTAGAAAACTAGCTTGCCGACGAAGTGGATCAGTAGGGGGGCCCTGAAGTGTATGGCTGCTTTCCTGGCCTCATACAGTATTATCGGTATCGAGCCGTTGTCCCTGTAGTGCCCCCTCTTCTCCCACCCACGCTGATAGGGTGAGAAAGGCGGATCCGCCACCACGACATCGAAGGACTGGCTCAGTATCTCCTCGTGCTTACGCCAGCCCTCGCACGACTCGTTATAGAATCGACTAGGCTTAACCACCCACCTAAGCCTCCTTATGTCGAACCCCCACACCTCCGCATTGGGGAGGGCGGCCCAGAAACGACCTTCCCCGAACGTTAGATCAAGTACCTTGAACCTCCTCAGGGGCTTGATGACGCCGGCCCTCGCCAGTAACTCACCTATTAGGCAGCTGACAGGGTACCTAGCGCACTTACCTCCCCTAGCCTGTATCTCACGCTGATCCACTAGCATGGCCTAGCACCCTCAACCACTCCTCTATAGCTCTGCGGGAGTACGTCCCCTCCTTATACTTAGGTAGAACGGCCCTTAGGTGCTTGACCACGAAGGACCTCTGCTGGGGCGTCATCGCCTTCGCTGTAGCTGCCATAGCCCTCTTCCCCAGCATAGGACAGAAGAAGCAGTTAGGTGCCCTCCCCCACTTCTCGTATTGTGGGCTAACTATTTCATCCAATTTTAGTGCCTTCAGGATCCTCC
>JALUDK010000115.1 GCA_027044005.1 Acidilobaceae archaeon
CACCGATACCCCAGACTTCTGGAGGAGGAGCCTCCAGCCCTACCCTAGGCATGGGGAGGGCTTCACGGGAGAGCCCGCATACTTCCACCATATAATAAACTCTGTGAAGGGCCTCCTAGACCAGCTGGGCCTAAAGCCGGGCGACTTCGACTACGCGATCTTCCACCAGCCTAACGGCAAGTTCCCCGTCAGGGTCGGCCTTAGGCTAGGGTTCACTATGGAGCAGATCGAGCCTGGCCTAGTCACCCCCATGATCGGGAACACGTACAACGCCAGCGCCCTCATGGGCCTAGCCCGGGTCCTAGACAGGGCCCAGCCCGGGGAGAGGATACTCCTAGCACCCTTCGGGAGCGGGGCTGGCAGCGACGCCTACAGTCTGATAGTTACAGACGAGATCGAGGAGAGGAAGGGGCTGGCCCCAACGGTTGACGAGTATATTGCCAGGGGCGTTCAGGTTGATTACGCGTTCTATGCAAGGTACCGTGGCAAGATCAGGATGATGCCGAGGTGATATGGGGATGGTTGGGGTTAGCGGTGTCGGCGTGGTCAAGATTAATAGGCACTATCAGAAGGGCCTCCGGGATCTAGCCCTTGAGGCGGCATCCGCAGCCCTCTCCGACTCCGGCTCCGATCAGGTAGACTACCTGGTCATCGCCAGCAGCGTGTCCTACAGGCAGGTGGGTCAGCTGGACCTGGCAGGGCATCTAGCCTCATACCTGGGGCTACGGGGCGTTAGAGCCCTAACAGTGGAGGCTGGCGAGGCCAGCGGGCTAGCGGGCCTGATGGTCGCGTGGAGCCTGCTATCCTCGGGCTCGGCCAAGAGGGTCCTGCTGGTGGGTGTTGATAAGGTTACTGAGTACAACTCGGAGGAGGCTTATGACCATATTGAGGGGCTCTACGATACCGAGTCGGATGCATTCTATAATATAGGCCACGCCGGGATAGCGGGTATACTGATGAGGCTATACATGCACGAGTACGGGGTAGACCCGGTGACTATGAGGTACTGGCCAGCCCTCATGCATGCAAACGCGAAGCAGAATCCATACGCCATGCTACGCTTCGCAGTGACCCCAGAGAAGGCTGCGGCGGCAATGCCCCTAGCAGACCCAGTAACCCTTATGGACAGCTACCCGCTGGGCGATGGCGCGGCAGCAATAGTACTAGACTCCAGGGGCCCTGTGGAGGTCGCCAGCATCTCCTCAGCCACCGGCTTCCCCTCCCCGGCCCACAGGGATGACCCGCTCTATAT
>JALUDK010000116.1 GCA_027044005.1 Acidilobaceae archaeon
GTTGAGGAGAGAGGGGTTGTTCTCAGCCTAACTAAAAGGAATGGAAACTGCGTGAAAGGATAATGCTTTCCCCGGAAGATGTTGAGTTCTCAGCCTAACTAAAAGGAATGGAAACGGTTTTCGTATCCCTTTTGGTTAACAAATAGCGAGGTTCTCAGCCTAACTAAAAGGAATGGAAACATTACTTCCCAGACAACTATTTTTCCGGTTTCGCTTGTTCTCAGCCTAACTAAAAGGAATGGAAACGGAAGCGTGGAGTGGACATTCCAAGGAAGGTTGGTTTGTTCTCAGCCTAACTAAAAGGAATGGAAACGAGATATTCGGAGTGATTAAAAATGCCTGAATCTAACGTTCTCAGCCTAACTAAAAGGAATGGAAACTAGCGACCCCTCTCCACATTTGAAGGGCCAGAATTGGTTCTCAGCCTAACTAAAAGGAATGGAAACTGGGTAAACCCAGGTCCTCCGAAAAGGGGGTGTAAGGCGTTCTCAGCCTAACTAAAAGGAATGGAAACATATAGAGCACGATGTTATAGTTCCACCTGATGCGCGTTCTCAGCCTAACTAAAAGGAATGGAAACTTACAAAAACGGTCCCACTCCTCTGCTGGGAGGAGCGTTCTCAGCCTAACTAAAAGGAATGGAAACTGCTATATTCCTTTGATAAACTCTAATTAAACGATTAGTTCTCAGCCTAACTAAAAGGAATGGAAACAGAAGGTACATGATTGGGTAGCTACAAAATATGCGCTTGTTCTCAGCCTAACTAAAAGGAATGGAAACTTGATCTTGTCCTCTATAGCGTCAATTTTCCGTTTTGTTCTCAGCCTAACTAAAAGGAATGGAAACGGTGGCGACCTGAGTATCCAAAGGAGCTTTTTGAGGAGTTCTCAGCCTAACTAAAAGGAATGGAAACCGGGAATTTATAGGTTGGCAAACTGGCGAACTCTTGTTCTCAGCCTAACTAAAAGGAATGGAAACCAATCAGTACCCGGCCCTTTACGCACCGAGACTTTTGTTCTCAGCCTAACTAAAAGGAATGGAAACAACGGAGACTTAGTTAGCATACCAATTTCGGCACCGTTCTCAGCCTAACTAAAAGGAATGGAAACGGGATTGGTGCCTATCTGCTGTTGAGGAGAGAGGGGTTGTTCTCAGCCTAACTAAAAGGAATGGAAACTGCGTGAAAGGATAATGCTTTCCCCGGAAGATGTTGAGTTCTCAGCCTAACTAAAAGGAATGGAAACGAT
>JALUDK010000117.1 GCA_027044005.1 Acidilobaceae archaeon
GAATGCACGCCCCCACAATAAAGAGGCTAGCAGAGGAGGGGGCCGGGGTTGCCGTGATCAGCCACCAGGGCCGCCCCCTAGAAGGCGACTTCACCAGGCTCAAGGCCCACGCCGAGAGGCTAGCCGAGATACTAGGCATGGAGGTTGAGTACGTGCCCGACATAATAGGCCCCTACGCACTCAGAAGGATCAAGGAGCTCCAGCCGGGAAGAGTGGTAATGCTAGACAACACCAGGCTCCTCTCAGAGGACTACATACAGGCCAGCCCAGAGGCCCACGCATCCTCCATACTAGTAACAGAGCTCTCCCCCCACTTCAACTACTACATAAACGACGCCTTCGCAGTCAGCCACAGGAGCCAGGCAAGCGTAGTAGGCTTCCCACTCAGGCTCCCCTCAGCCGGGGGCCCCCTAATGGAGAAGGAGGTAGAAGCCCTATCACGGGTACTCCACGGCGGCGAGAGGCCGAAGACACTAGTCCTGGGAGGGGCAAAGCTAGGAGACGCGATCAAGCTCATAAAGAGCCTAGTAGAGGCGGGGAGCGTGGATGAAATACTAACCACAGGCCTAGTATCACTCCTCTTCCACCTAGCCATGGGCACCAGGCTCCCACCAGCAGTAGAGGCACTCATAAGGGAGAAGGCCGGGGGAGAGGCCGTCGTAGAGGCCAGGAGACTAGCCGCAGCCGGGGCACCCATAAGGGTGCCCCTAGACTACATGGTAGAGGTAGACGGTGGAGTAGAGATACAGCCAGCCAAAACCCTGCGGGGCAGCCCCAAGGACATAGGACCATCAACAATAGAATACTACAGGTACAAGCTAGCCCGGTCCAGGGTAACAGTACTCAGGGGCCCGGCAGGCGTCATAGAGGACCCCCGCTTCAGGAGGGGCACGGAAGAGCTACTCAGAGCCGCCCTGGAGTCGAGGGCCTACGTCATCCTAGGAGGAGGCCACTTCAACGCAATCCTATCCAGAATGCCCAGGAGCCTCGTAGAGAGGGTAGGGCACATAAGCAGCGGGGGCGGGGCAATGATATATTTCCTAACAAGGAAACCCCTACCCGGGCTCGAGGCCCTAGCAGAGTCCTACAAGAGGTTCTGGGGAGGGTGACACAGGGTTGACCGTGAAGGTGGGGATAAACGGGCTCGGAACCATAGGCAGGAGGGTCGCACGCGCCATAACACTCCAAAGCGACATGAAGCTAGTAGGGGCTGTCAAGACAAGGCCAGACTACACGGCCCTCCAGGCAGCAGCCGCGGGTATACCACTCTACACCCCAAGCCAGGAGGAGGCGGAGGCCTTCGACAAGGCAGGTATAAGGGTTGAGGGGACCCTCCAGGACCTACTAGCAAAGGTAGACGTGATCGTGGATGCAACCCCCGGAGGCGTGGGGGAGCGCTACAAGGGCATCTACGAGGAGGCCGGGGTAAGGCAGATCTTCCAGGGCGGCGAGAAGGCGAGGGTAGCGGAGGCGTCATTCAGCACGCTATGCAACTACAGCGAGGCACTAGGCCTCAAGAGCCTCAGGGTAGTCTCATGCAACACCACAGGCCTCCTAAGGCTGATATGCACCCTCCACAGGAGCATGGGAGTTAAGAGGGTCCAGGCGGTCCTCATAAGGAGGGCAGCAGACCCAAGGGAGGTCAAGAAGGGACCGATAAACTCGATAAACCTAAACCCGCCCACAACACCCAGCCACCACGCACTAGACGTCAAGACAGTACTGCCATGGCTGGAGATAACGACCTCAGCAGTCGTAGTCCCAACCACACTCATGCACGTCCACCACGTGACCCTCGAGCTCGAGAAGAGGGCATCGGCCAGGGACGTCATAGAGGCCCTGGCAGGGGCACCCAGGATAATGCTCATAGACACCGGGGTAACCGGTATAAGAGGCACCGCCCAGCTAATGGACGCAGCCCGCCACGCAAGGCCAGCAGGAGACCTCCCAGAACTAGTGGTATTCGAGGACTCGATACACGTGGAGGAGAACCGGGTAACACTATTCCAGGCAGTACACCAAGAATCAATAGTAGTCCCGGAGAACATAGACGCAATCAGGGCAGCAACCAGGCTAGTGGAGGACCCATGGGAATCCGTCACCAGGACGGACGAGAGTCTAGGCCTCACAAAGAGGCTATTCTAGGCACAACCCCAGCTCACGCATAAATAACTCGAAACCACACATGCCATACACGATGATGGGCCATGGTAGACGGCACCAGGTTCTATGCCGACCGGATGAAGAACGTTAGGGCCAGCGACATAAGGGAAATACTAAAGCTGACAGAGGGGAAGGATGTAATAAGCCTAGCCGGGGGGCTCCCAGACCCCAGGGTATTCCCCCGCGAGGAGCTAATAGACATAATGAGGAGCATAGTAGAGGAGAGCCTAGAATCAGCCCTCCAATACTCCCCCACCAAGGGCGCCACCCCATTCAGGGAGACCCTGAGGAGATTCCTACTGGACAACGGGGTGAGGGTGAGGAGCGGTGACGACATAATAGTAACCACAGGCAGCCAGCAGTCCCTATTCCTGGCCGCCCAAGTCCTAGTCAGCCCCGGCGACGTGGTCATAGTGGAGGAGCCAGGATACCTGGCCGCGATAAACGTGTTCAACTACGCCCAGGCCAGGATGGCCGGGGCCAGGGTGGACGAGCACGGCATGGACCCAGAGGTTGTAGAGGAGAAGGTAAAGAGGCTCCAGAACGAGGGCAGGAGGGTCAAGCTAGTATACACCAACCCGACCAGCCAGAACCCAACCGGGTCCACAATGACCCTAGAGAGGAGGAAGCACCTCCTAGAGATAGCGTCACGCTACGACCTCCTAATAGTAGAGGATGACCCCTACAGCTTCTTCACCTTCGAGGAGGACAAGCCTCCATACCTGAAAACCCTAGACACGGAGGGCAGGGTCATATACACAAGCACCTTCAGCAAGATACTCATGCCCGGGGTCAGGCTAGGCTGGACCCTGGCCGACGAGTCCATAGTAGCAGGGATGGAGTCACTAAAACAAATGGTAGACCTACACAGCGCAACACTAAGCCAGTACATAGCAATGGAGTCGATAAAGAGGGGCATAGTGGCGAGCACAATAGACAGGGCCCGGGCTATATACAAGGAGAAGAGGGACGCCCTGATAGAGACCCTAGAAGAGGAGCTAGCAGGGCTAGCCACGTGGACAAGGCCAATAGGAGGATTCTTCACAATGGTAGAGCTACACCCATCAATAAACGCCAGGAGCCTCCTAGTAGAGGCCATAGAGAAGAAGGGAGTGGCATTCGTGCCCGGAGACAGCTTCTACGTGGAGGAGAAGAAGATGAACACGATGAGGCTAAGCTACAGCTTCCCACCGGCAGAGGTAATCAGGGTAGGGGCACGCAGGCTAGCAGAGCTAGTAAAGGAGAAGACCCCCACCAGCTAGCACCGCGGCCCCTGACCCCCTTAAAAACTATCCACATATTAGATCATGGGACCGGTGCCTAGCAAAGTGGCCAGATTCCTCCACAACCTCAGCAAGGATGCGAGGCGCAGGATAATAGAGGTAATGCTATACGCCCGGAGCCAGAGGAGCCTGGCAGAAGAGCTAGGCATAACCCCAGCAGCAGTAAACAAGTACCTTACAGGCAAGACCCACCCCAGCGACCGGGTCATGGAGAGGATCCTAGAGATCGCCTCCAGCGAGGAGGCACTATTGATCTCAAAGATCATAGCCGAGGACCTAGCCAAGAGCATGGAAGAATACCTAGCATGGGCAGCAGACAGGAGAGCCATACACCCAGACTCGCTCAGGACACTAGAGCAAACCATAAACAGGGCCAGGCTACTCTCCCTCGCCGGCAGGATGACGATCACCTAGCCCCCTAAGCCTCAGGAAGCCCCAATGCTCGGCAGCCTCAACAAGCCACGAGGCAAGGAGCCTCGCAATAAGCCTCCTAGCATCCTCATCCCCCACCGGGGCCCCGTACATCCTATAAGCCTCAGCCGCCACCCCCGGGTCAACCCTCTCCAGCATAACCTCCTCCAGCTTATCCAGCAGATCCCCAAGCCTACCAGCCTCCCTGGCCAGCCTAGAGGCTAGCCTATAATCCTCCTCCCTAAGCATAGCCCTCTCCACGAGATCCTCCCTACCAGCCCTCCGGGCAGCCTCCCAGTAGAGGAACAAAGGCTCATAGTCACCAGCGATCCTACCACTAGCAAACGGCGGCCTCCTACGCATTTAAACACACCAGCCACTACACCATACCAGGCCGCACAGGGGATAAAACGCCAGTGGAGGTAGATCCAGGGCGTGGACGTATTCGTACTCGACACCACAGCCATCACAGAGGCCAGGATAAGGGCAACACTAGGCCTACAAACCATAGAAGAGGTGGTAAGACACGTAACCCCACTACTCAGAGACGCCCGCATAAAGGCAGGAGCCCGATTCTACATGACACCCACAACATGGAACGAGCTCAGGAGGAGCCTAGTAGGGAACAACGTCCCACTAGACCTAATCCAGGAACTAGCAACATGGATCACAGTGAAAGCACCCGACAAGCTCTCACTAAAAATACCGGCAGCAATATTCTCAGAATACGTAGCAGACGTCAGGAGGAGACTCTACAAGGGGCTAAGAGTAGCAGAATACGCAGCCAGAAGAGCGGCAAGAGACTGCGCAGGAGCCGGGAACGACTGCCTCAACAACATAATAAGAGACGTGAGAGACAAGTACAGGGAGGCCACGAGAAAAGGACTAGTAGACAGCATAGAAGACCTAGACACAATACTACTAGCCCTAGAACTAAAAGCAATAGTAGTAGCAAGCGACGAAGGCATAACAAAACTAGCCCAACAACTAGGAGTAATACACATAGACCCCACAGACTTCATACAAGCACTCACAAGAATAGTAAAAGCCTTCACACAGGAAACAAAATAAACCCAACCCAGAGACAACGACAAACCAGGGAGCCGCCGTAGCTCAGCGGCAGAGCGCCGGCCTCGTACGGGCACCAGGCACACCGAAGCCGGCGCACCCGAGAAAGCCGGTGGTCGCGGGTTCGAATCCCGCCGGCGGCTCCAACACATGAAGCCCCCCATCAATATCT
>JALUDK010000118.1 GCA_027044005.1 Acidilobaceae archaeon
GGTTACGAGGACCACCCTACCCTTGATGGTGTAGGCCTCCACCTCCTCCACCCTCTAGGTGGGCCTTGATCTGCTCCACATACTTGAGGCCATTGTCCGGATAGACTATTATATAGTCTCCATCCTCTAGCAGACCCTCCTCGAGTAGCTTCAGGAAGCCCGCAGTGGCGGCCCCGCTACTGAGGCCCACGAGCAGGCCCTCCCTCCTCGCCACTGACAACACGGCCTCCACCGCTTCCCTCCTAGTCACATCAACTATCCTATCCGGCTTGGCCAGCCCTATCCACTTCATCCCGGTTTCAACCCTCCTTATGCCAGGTATCTTCTCCCCCGGCGCGGGCTGCACGCAGTAGATCCTTGTCTCCCCCCGGCTCCTATGCTTGTGGTAGAAGCCTATGGCGGACATGTGGCCGGAGGTCCCTATACCACCGATTATGCCCCGTAGCCTGAGGCCAGCCATCCTGGCCTGGTAGTCTATCTCCCTAGCCGTGTAGCGTATATGAACCATCAGGTTCCCGTCATTATTGAACTGGTCAAGGTTAACCGCTCCATCCCTCTCAGCCTCCCTCCTGACAAGGCCTAGCGACTCGACGGTGAGGGAATAGGGGAGCCTCACCACCTCGGCTCCCATAGCGGCTAGTAGGGTGTCACTTGCCCTCTGTATACTAGCTGGTATGTAGGCCCTCAGCTTGAAGCCATAGATCGCAGCCATCCCTGCCAGCGCCATGCCAGTATTGGTGGAGGTGGCCTCATACACCAGCCTAGGGGGTCTACCCTCCTCCTCTATATACCCAGTCGCGAGGGCCCAGCCAACCCTATCCTTCACACTCCAGCTGAAGGGGTTAAACGCCTCAAGCTTAGCCCAAACCCTCACCCCGCGGCGAGAGAGGCTCTTGAGCCTAACCAGGGGGGTGGGCCACTCCCCGGTTAACAGGTCAAGGGCTCCATGGTAAACTCTACCCGGTCTAGGGGTGAGGTCCCAGTAGGGGTCAAGCTCGTCCACGTCGGCCCACGTCTCCCCATCTCCTAGTGCTATAGGGGCTAGCCTAGCGCCTAGGAGGCGGAGCGCCTCAAGCCTAGCAGCATCGCCCCTAGCGGCTATACCATTGGCCTCGCGGATCGCCTTCACCCTCCACTCCCTGAGGATGCGTGCCAGCTCGTCGAGGACCTCGCCTAGGGGAGGATTCTCGGGGCTCCTCAGCGCCTCAACGGGCTTCAGTACGTAGTCCACCCTGGTCACCT
>JALUDK010000119.1 GCA_027044005.1 Acidilobaceae archaeon
GGGTAGTCCTCCGCACATTGAAAGGTCCGACATGGTTTTGCGTACCACCCGTCCAGTCGTGTACTACGCGTGTAGGGTAGCATTATTAAGCCTTACACCGTACGATCCAGCGGTATCTGGTGGATGAGCTTGGCTGAGGAGCCAGAGCTTCACTACGGTATAACCCCGAGGCCCGTGTACTACATGTGCATAAACTGTGGGTATAAGACGAGTAAGGAGGAGATGGATACGATGCCCAGCATAATGTGCCCGCGCTGCGGGTTTAGGGTGTTCGTGAAGGTCAGGGTGCCGCCAGCGTATAGGCCGCCTAGGAAGGTCTACGCGATCTAGACCTCCTAGACGACTCTACTAGCAGTATCACCTCTTGCAGGGTCTTCGCGGCAAGCACGCTTGTAACGGAGCCGCAGTCATAGTGCGGGGTGACCTCGACGAGGTCTATGCCCACGACCCGGTGGTCCACGATCTCCCTTAGGATCCTGAAGACCTCCCTAGACCTCAGCCCCGGCGGCTCCGGGGTGCCTACACCCGGGGCGTACGCAGGGTCGTAGACGTCCATGTCTATGCTAATGTAGACCTCGCTACAGTCCCCGAGCAGGTTCCTGGCCCGGGAGCCTGCATTCACCGGGCCCACCCTCTCCACCTCCCACGCATAGATAACCTCCACCCCGCTCCTCGAGGAGGCGATGGACACCTCCTCCCGGTCGTAAGCCCTGGGCCCTATGTATACCAGCATCTCGGGGTGCACCCTCTCCAGGATCCTCCTCATAACTGTGGCGTGGCTCACCTCCTCGCCCATGTACTCGCTCCTCAGGTCCAAGTGGGCGTCGAGCACGAGAACGCAGGGCCTCACCCCCGCCCTCGCTAGGCCCTCCAGAGAGCCAAGGGTTACCGTGTGCTCCCCGCCCAGTACCACGGGGACCCTGCCCTCAGAGGCTATCTCACCCACCACGCCAGCTATCCTCCTGACCGCCTCGCTCGCGTCCCCATGGGGCAGCGCTATGTCGCCCTCGTCGTAGACACCAGCCTCCTCTATAGTGAGCTCGCGGGCATAGTACCCGTTGGACTCGATATTCTCAGACGCCTCCCTTATGCTACGGGGCGCCCACCTCTGCCCTTTACGGTAGCTCGCGGTAGCGTCGAGAGGAGCACCCACTACGGAGTACCTGGTCCTCTCCCTGCGTGAGTCGATGCCCGCGAACAGTGGGCCCCTGACCCTGTAGAGGTCGATCAACCCGGCCAAG
>JALUDK010000120.1 GCA_027044005.1 Acidilobaceae archaeon
ACTCCTCCATGAAGTGCTCTGCTATCTCCCCCGAGTTTGGCCCCTGTATGGTGTAGGCGGTGAGCATATAGTAGTAGCCCGCCACCCACTCGTCGGCGAACGCCTCTAGGAGCTTCCTCTTTATGAGCTCCATATCAGCGTCCCTGGCCACCTCGTGTCCATATAGCCCTGACACGGCTCATCACACCTCAACAATCCCAAGCTACATTGGGTAGTATAAATGCTTATGCTAATACATGTGTATACGCTATGTAGACTCAGTATACTAAACAGAAACCGTTACTATTTAATAATGGTTACACGGAGGGATGGTAGGCGGCGGCTATGAGGAGGCCCCTACCCATCGCCCCGACGCCCGGGTGGCCCGGGGGATGGAGTAGTGGTCCTTCACCGAGCCGCCCACCCGGCGCTGGGTATAAACACCTCGAGCACCACCAATCCACGGGGGAGTAGGAGGCACTGGAGGTGCAGCATATGCTAGAGCTTGCTGTCGTGGTGACAAGCGACAAGGTCTACCGGGGCGAGAAGCCCGATAAGGTTAGGCGCCTCCTATCCGAGCTTGAGGCACAGGGCAGGCTACAGGTCATCTACTACGCCGTGGCTCCCAACGACCCCGGGGAGATAAGGAGGAGGATCCTAGAGGCCACAAGCGTCTCCAAGATAGTGCTTGTGACCGGGGGTACAGGTGTCAGCCCCAGGGATGTCAGCGTTGACGTGGCCAGGCAGCTAGCCTCCCGGGAGCTGCCCGGCTTCGGCGAGGCCCACCGGAGGCTGAGCATGGAGGAGATCGGCCTCCGGGCGGTGATGTCCAGGGCCTCAGCATTCATAGTAAACGGCAGCCTCGTGGCAGTGTCCCCAGGAAGCACAGGGGCGGTCAAGACAGCCCTCTCCATACTGGAGGAGATACACGAGCACCTAGTCGAGGAGCTGGAGGGTAGGGGCCACGGGAAACACTAAATAAGTACGATGCGCCAACGTCAAGCCCTCCCGGGGGGCCAGTGGTGGAGGACAGGATCATCGGGAAGCACGTGTACGGCAGCCTCTACGGGATACCCAGGGAGAAGGCCACCAACGAGGAGTACCTACGGGACCTGATAGTAAGGGCTGCCGAGGCCGCTGGGGCCACCGTGCTAGAGGTGAAGAGCTGGGTCATACCCGGGGAGAAGGGCGGGGTCTCGGTGATAGCCCTGGTGCTCGAGAGCCACCTGGCCCTACACACATGGCCACACTACGACTACGCCACCTTCGACGCCTACACCTGCGGGGGCCACACCGACCCCTGGAAGGCCTGGAGGCTGGTTGTAGAGGAGCTGGAGCCTAGGCACTACACTGTGCAGTACGCCGATAGAAGCCAGGCCCCCAGGCTGGGCGCCCCTGCCGGGCTAGCTCGTGGGTAGCTCGAACGCTATCGCCATATACATCCTTCCATTGAACTCGGTGAAGACTGCTAGGTAGAGGCTCTCTGGCACCGGGTTTATATCCGTCGGCGAGTCCCAGTCGTCCACCTGTATGAATATAAATAGGGTCGTAACCTCTCCCGGGGCCAGCCTGAGCCTGAGCACCGGTATGTCCTTCGCCATTGCGACCCCGGCAACCCTCTGGGCCAGCTCCACCAGGTCCGGTGGGTCCTTGGATAGCATTATACTGCCGGGGTTGACCCACCTAACAGCTAGGGCGTTGTTGAGTGTAGTAGCATTACCCCTGATATCGCCGCATGCTGGTGGTACTGGGTACAGGAGTACTCCTCCCTGGCCTACGATCTCCATCTCCCCGTCACCGTTAGAGTCTGTGAACTGGTAGAAGTATAGGTTGGTCCCGTTGGCAGCAGTGTCCTGGTCCATTGGTACTAGGCTTATGTTACCGGTTGGCATGTAGTAGCCGCTGGCTTGCCTGGCTATGGGGAGGACCGTTAGCCAGAATACCTTATCCTGGTCCCCGATATTCATCACGTCCACGTAGTAGCATAGTACCGTGGGGGATGCAAGGTCGTCACTAGTCCACGATATTGTTGATGCATCAATCATTGAAGCGGTATTAGCTATCTCCAGGGATAGGAGCCTATCCTCCTCTACCTGGGTCGCCCTGCCCTGGAAGTATGCGTAGATCCCCAGAGCGAGTGCTAGGGTTGCCGCTATCATTATCGCAACCGTGATGGGGGTGGCCTGCCCTCTCCTGGCGTGCCTCGCCATACCCTACACCACCATACCCGGGTTAGCCCTAACGCTACTAATATTGGCCCGTGCATATATATGATATTATCGATCTAGCCGGGGCACCTGCATGTTACAGCAAGGATATATATGCCTCCGCCTCCTACACTATCCTAAACAGTACGGTGATCTATAGTGAGGCTAACAAGCCGCCAGAGGGCTAGGAAGGGCCAGGCGGAGCTAATAGGAGGCCTAATAATCCTAACAATACTCCTAGTCATAGTCATGCCCATGCTAATCAACTCCTACACAGACACAACCAGGCTAACAGAGCAGGCTAGGAGCGTCGAGAACCGTGTAGACCTAAAGCTCAAGGAGAGGCTCACAATACAGGGTGTAAGGCAGGAGGACGTGGGGCCCGACCTATGGCCAGCTATATGGGTAAACAACACCGGCACAGTCCAGGTAACGCTGAGAACCCTCTACCTCATCGACACTGACACGGGTAGGATACTAGCCGCAATAGACCTAGCCAACGGAAGGCCCACCACAAGCACTCTAATAAACGAGATGTACCTGAACCCGGACCCCGGGTTCACAACATCCGACCCCCTACCCCCAGTTGGGACCCCAATAACGCTCAAGCCCGGGGACCACCTCTTCATAGTATTCAACAGCGCCCACCCAGCCATGGCAAACCCTGAGAAGATAATAGTCAGGATACTATCATCAGAGGGAGTACTCCACCCCCAGGCAGGCGGCGGTGAGAGCCAGGGCGAGCTAGTCCCCCCAGCCCAGGGCGGGACCACAGAGTTCGAGCCATGGAAGGGGGCATTCAACCCATACGCAGGCTTCAAGATGGTAGGCTCCGAGCTGCTGGATAACGGCGTGATCAAGGCCTTCAGACCCAGGATAATACTAACAAGCCCCATAGACACTAGGTTCTACTCCACATTCATCTACGACGATGATGCTTACCCAGGCCTATATAAGATAACCCTAGAGCCAAGGGGAGGCATCTGGATCGCCACAAACTACGGCTACTGCTACGCCTGGTCAGGCAGCGACGTGGAGATAAAGGGCTTCCTGGGCACGTACCACTTCTACACCTCGTCGGGGTACGAGTATGTTTACATAAACGGGTACGCAACCCAGATACTAGTCGACGGCAGCGACTGCTTCGGAGACCAGGGGTTGAGGAATATAGACCCTACTGGCACCTACGAGATCTCTGACTTCGATGCTAACGGGGTAGATGAGCTTGTATTCTACACGCTAAGGAACGGGCCTAACTACGGCTACTCCTCTAACCCCAACGCTGATGGTGTTGGGAACGCTTATGATGACGCCATAGTGTGGAGCTACATGGCGACCAGGGATATAAGCGGCCAGGACTTCATAAGGATCACTGTTAAGATAAACTACTACTGGACAAAGACAGCCCTGGCCGGCTCCTTCCTAAGCCCGGCTAGGGACCTGAGGACCTTCATGGTTGCAGTATGGGAGTATAACCCCTCAACCGACTCGTGGATCCTGAGGCACTATAAGGACTTTAGCTATACTAGCGAGAAGCCTAAGCAGTACCAGTTCTCAGCCGTGTTCCCCCTAAACAGCACGAAGACCTATAGGGTTGGCGTGCTCTTCTTCGACAACTATAGGATAATAGAGGAGGACGGCGCTGACGATACCTCACTAGAGTTCACCTATGCGATAGAGTACCTTGTAGTCGAGTATGGGAGGTACAACCCGCTGTTTAGCACGACCCCGCCAGTATACATCGTGGCGATACCAGACCCAAACAAGATACGGAACATAGGGGAGAACGAGTACGCCACGCTATATAGCATAAGCGTCCTTGACGCCAGGGTCCAGGCCCAGGCGGAGCTGCTATCAATGGTTAGGCAGAGCCTCGAGGATGCAGGGCTTACCGACTACGTGGTCATCACGAGCACCAGCGAGCTATGCAACCTACTATTCAGCACCCCCACCAGTGGCCTGCCTGATACACCACCCAAGAGGGCGGTGATCATATGGCTCCAGGGCGACATGGATATTAGCACCGTGTCTGGAGGGTGCGCCGATAACAACGACCTGAAGAGCTACGTGGAGAACTACCACTGGGTCTTCGCCCAGATCTCGGGCAACCCGCTATGGGGTAGCCTAAGCACCTTCACGGGCAGCGGCTCGGCTATAGCAGTGTACACTGGCACGGAGCTGCTCAATATAACGGATGAGGGGGCCTACGCTAGGCTACTCTACAAGGCATTCAAGATACCTATAGAGGCGGAGTTCGCCTACACCCTAGCAGTCTACTCCACAGGCTGTAAGGTCGCCAACGCCACCTTCTACCACAACGTGACCTATGTGCCAGAGAGGTACGGGACCCTAGGCTTCTGGTCCGGCTGCAACCCAGACCCCGCCAGCTCGGGCATATACGTGGTGAACCCAGTCGACATAGACTGGGCCCAGGATGGCGGGGGCGTGATCCCTGAGGCTGTGGCGGAGATCGTGACCTACGCGGCGCTGGAGGCCTACAAGTACCTAGCACCCTAGCCCCCAGGCCTGTTTTAACCACAAGCATAAACCCCTCCGGGGTTAAATCGTGGTTAACTCAACCTGGGCATGGCTGGTGGTTGAGTTAACCGGGCCTTAACTCAACCAGCGGTAACACCCAGTCCAGCCTAGGGCCCCGGGGGAACGGGTGAACAATCCCCTGGGGCTCCATGTAGGGTATACATGGTAATACCCTAGGGACGCCAGCCCAGCGGGAGAGGAGCCGGGTTCTGGGGCATACAATACCCAGGACACCCCTCAGGAGCAGGCACGTATGACCCCGCTGGCTCCCTCTTTCCCTGGCATCTACGCCCCTCGCCAGCGGTGGATCCAGGCCCCATAACATATTATCCTAAATTATATATGTAATATGTTATATTAATTA
>JALUDK010000121.1 GCA_027044005.1 Acidilobaceae archaeon
TAACCTCTACATCGACTAGGGAGAAGTCTTTAAGGGGAGGCTCAGAGTACACCTCCACCATAGGATCCCCGTGAGCAGGGGGCGGAATGAGGAGTAGGGCTAGCATTAGTATTGGGATGCTAGCCCTTAGCACTCTGGTCCACCACGACCGCTGATTGTATGAAAGTGGTTAGATCCTTAACCACGGAGGTAGCTATACGCTTAGTCATCAGGGATAGCCTCTGCGGTGGCCCCTCTATAACGTGTTTACCCAGGACAAGCTTGTCAAATAACTTAAGGCTAGCGACGTCCTGCGCACCTACACTTATGAATTCTCCCCATGCCTGGGGGACCTCGACGATCCTTCTCATATGGGCTGTCTCCCCTGGTCTCCCGCTTATCTTGACTGCGATGCTTAGCGTGACGCCCACCACAGTAGCATTGTTGACGTGCTTGGCGTAAGAGATAGCCCCTGACCCGGCTGGCGGGACCGCTGCGCTTGTGTGAACTATACCCTCCACCTCTGTCACCACGGTGTCAACCCTATCCTCAACCATGGATAGGCTCGATATCGGCAAGGGTATGGTCCTTATGTTCCCGATTCGCCTCGGGGGGTCCTCTAGCATAGAATGGCTCAGGACATACACCTCTCGGGCCCTCTCCCGGCCAGCCCAGACTCTTACACACTCCTCCGCCAGCCTGCCTGGTGGTATCAGGAGTATGGAGGACGAGTCTGAGAGCGCAGTAGTACAGGACTTGGTTAGGCCTGAGAGCGACTCGGTTACATACCTCTCTATGAACGAGGAAAGGGTTTTCCTGAGGATCGATATTGTCTCAGTATCGCTTATCCTCATCCTGCGTACTATCGTGGATAAGACGCTACCTAGGTTAGATATTATGGTTGGATTCGGCTCCTTAGACGTGGCGTCCCGGAGGTAGTTGCCCAGCGTGATCGATAGTGATTCCCTCCCCCCGATAGCCTCACCCTCTAGCCGGGATAAGAAGCCCTCTAGGTTCTCGACGGTGATCCTTATCGAGTCCAGCAGGTCTGGGTATCGGATCCGTGCTCCCATCCAGTCCCCCTACTAAGCTAATAGTTTGAACGCTACTATTATGCTTATCAGTAGAATTAGTACAATCGTAACGGTAGACTCCACGACGCCAGCAACTATTAGCATGGCTATGGTTAGGGGCAGCAGCGAGAGGGAGTACACCACTGCCTTCTTGAGCCCATGCCTCCCAACGCCTATCAGGGGCGC
>JALUDK010000122.1 GCA_027044005.1 Acidilobaceae archaeon
GCCCAACCCGGACCAGCCATTCATATACACAATCAAGAAGCAGGATCCCAGAGTCCAGGCTATACTCGAGGAGAAGGTATACGAGATCGTGGGCAAGCTATACGAGCAGGGGCTCCCCGCAGAGCTGTTCACCAGGATAAAAGACTTCACAAAGGCAATCGCAATAGTGCCAGTCAGCGCCAAGACCGGTGAGGGGATAGCGGAGCTACTAACAGTACTAGCAGGGCTGACCCAGCAGTACCTACAGAAGAGGCTGAGATACGCCGAGGGCCCAGCACGGGGGGTAGTGCTAGAGCTAAAGGAAGTCCAGGGCCTGGGTACGGTGGCCGACTCGGTAATCTACGATGGGGTGCTCAGGGTAGGCGACAGGATAGTACTAGCAGGCAAGGAGGGCCCCAAGGTGACAACGGTGAGGGCGCTACTCATGCCCAGGCCCCTACAGGACATAAGGAGCCGTGGGGTCCAGTTCATGAACGTGGACGAGGTGTACGCCGCGGCGGGGGTGAGGATAGTAGCCCCCGGCCTAGACGAGGTCCTCGCAGGCTCCCCCCTCTACGTGGCCAACACAGAGGAGGCGCTAAACGAGGCCATAGACATGGTGAGGAGGGAAGTGGAGGAGCTGAGGATAAGGACAGACAAGATCGGGGTGGTAGTCAAGGCAGACACGCTAGGCACCCTGGAGGCGCTAGTGGAGGCGCTGAAGAGGAGGGATATACCGGTGAGGATCGCGGACATAGGCCCGGTGACGAGAAGCGATGTTATAGACGCCAGCGTAACCAAGGCACACGACAAGTACCTAGGCGTCATACTGGCATTCAACGTCAAGGTCCTACCCGAGGCAGAGGAGGAGGCGAAGAGGCTCGGAGTAAAGATATTCAGGGACAACGTCATCTACCAGCTAATAGACGCATACGACGAGTGGCTCAAGAAGGAGAAGGAGAGGGAGAGGCTGGAGAAGCTAAACAAGCTAGTCAGACCCGGCAAATTCAGGATCCTGCCGGGCTACATATTCAGGAGGAGCGATCCCGCAATAGTAGGAGTAGAGGTCCTGGGAGGAGTGATAAGGCCGGGATACCCGGTAATGGATCAGCATGGAAGAGAGCTAGGCAGGATAATGGCGATCCGAGACAGGGACAAGAGCCTAGAAGAGGCTAGGCTAGGCATGGCGGTAGCTGTCTCAATACAGGGCAGAATACTCATAGGACGCCACGCGGACGAGGGAGACATACTCTACACC
>JALUDK010000123.1 GCA_027044005.1 Acidilobaceae archaeon
CCTCTCCAGTCATGAGGTCGACGAGCTTGAACCCGACCCTCCTGCCCCGCTCCCTGACCTCCGGGGCCGCTATGCCGCCTACCCTACACCCTAGCCTGGACAGCTCCCCTACTATGGCCTTGAATATAGTGCTCTTCCCCACGCCGGGGCTGCCAGTTAGGAAGTACCCGCTACCTCCTCTCCCTTTCACGCTGCTTAACCGCTTCTATGAAGTCGTTTAGGGTGTATGCTCTTAAGCCTTCACTCTCCATCTTCTTGGCTGTCCTGGAGTCCTCTACTATGACGGCTGCCTCCGCCTCTGTCACGCTGCATAGCCTCTCTAGGTATGATGCCTTCTCCACCATCCTGGTGTCACTCTCCCTCTTGTGCCTGACCGCTATCATTATCCTTGCCTCGTCGCCCCGGGAGCCTCCTATGTCGCTCACCGTCCTCTTGGCGTGGTACACCTTGTAGCCCATCTCGGCCAGCCTCTCCGCTATGCTCCTCTCCAGCTCGGTATCATAGTCCAGGCTCCTCTTAGGGGCCTTCAGGGGCTCGGTCAGCTCTATGGGCCTTAGTATATCCTCGCCTAGCATCTCCACCAGCTTCTCGCCCTTCTCAACCGTAGGCTCTATCCCGCCCCTCTCATACTCGTACACAGCCCTCCTGGATGTGCCTAGGAATAGGGCTAGGTCCCCCAGGCTGAGGCCCATCTCGAGCCTCCTCTCCCTCATCTTCCCCGGGTCTATCCTGACCTTGAACATGTCCTTGCTCTGGTATATGAAGGGCTTCTCGCTGCCGCTCAGGTAGTCCTCTAGGGTCTTCAGGGTGACTACCCTGACCCCGTGCTTCTCGAAGACTACCCCGTCCACCAGGTCCACGCCGCCACGCTTCTCCGCAACTATTACAGCGGGCACGCCGAGGGTTGAGGCTATGAGCGCCAGCTCCCCGGCCTCCCTCTTGCTAAGCATATCAAGGTCCTCGATCACCTTCACCAGCATAACGGTCCCGTCCCTCAGCCTGAGAGCAACATCTAGGCTCCTCTTCTCGATGCTACGTGGATACTCCAGCACCGCCAGCTCGCTCGCATACCTGTATAGGGTGGAGAGCACCCTATAGAAGTACTCCCTAACGTGTATCCCGGCCATCATATACACCGCAGCCACGTGGAGGCCCAAAGCCCGCTACTATGATGAGGAGTGGGTATTTAAGGGGTAATAATGTTTAGCCCTACTCCCTGTTCCCCGC
>JALUDK010000124.1 GCA_027044005.1 Acidilobaceae archaeon
AGGCTCTCCCAGGCCGCAAGGGGCTGCCCCACGCTCCCGGGGTTGGCCACCAATGCCCCCTGGACGGTCCTGTAGAACTGGTAGTGGGTGTGGCCGACCAGGTACAGGCCTCTCGGGCAGCCCCTTGCGGCCTGGGAGAGCCTTGGGCTGGGCTTGAGCATGTTGCATATCTCCCCGTCACTCAGCCAGGGGTGGAGGTATGCGTATAGGGGGTTCGAGGGTGCGGCGTGGACCATGATAGTCCTCATGCCGCCTATGTCTCTTTCGAGCGTTGTGGGGAGGCTTTGGAGGAACCCTCTCGTGGCCTTGTCTAGGAGCTTGAGTGTTACGTTGCTCCTGAACCAGGTGCTGAGCCAGTGTGTCTCCTCTCCGCACCTACAGTCGACTCCATAGGCTACGGCATGGTCGTGGTTCCCCCTAACGATCACGGCTCCCAGGCTTCTCAGAGCATCTATAACCTCCCCGGGCCATGGGCCATAATCGACGAGGTCCCCAAGGACTATGAGCTCGTCCCAGCCCCTTGCTGCCTCTAGCACTGCTTCCAGGGCGGGCAGGTTGCCATGTACATCGCTGATCACGAGGGCCCTAGCCACCCTTTTGATCCCTCAGGTGTTTTGAGGCCTTCTATGAGGGTATAACTGTATGATCGAACCTATATCGGCGAGCAATATTTTAGTATCCTACATATCACCGGGGGCCACTCGGGGAGTCGCTGGTATTGGATGAGGCGAAACTATCAGGGTTGAGGAGGGAGGTTGTCGAGGGCAGGGTAGTAGGGACCCTGGTCAGGCTAGCCCTCCCCATAGTCGCTGCAAGGCTACTAGGCTCCATACAGGAGTCGGTTGACGCTGCCTTCCTTGGGAGGGTGGGAACCCAGGACCTGGCAGCACCCGCCGCGGTGTGGCCCCTCATCTGGTTCTTCATGGGGGTAAACCTGGCGGTGACGACCACCACGGTGGCGGTGGTATCCCAGTATATCGGGGCGAGGGAGTATAGGGAGGCTGGTAGGGCCGCTGGCAGGCTCTTCGGCCTCAGCATACTACTCGGCCTAGCCAGCATGGCGGCAGTAGTACTATCAGCTCCCCTAGTATTCAGGCTCCAGTCAATACCACCCAACGTCTACAGCCTAAGCCTGGCGTACCTCTACATAGAGTCGGTCGGCATACCCCTCACATTCACCCTATTCTTCTTCATGATGCTCAGTAGCAGCACCGGGGATACG
>JALUDK010000125.1 GCA_027044005.1 Acidilobaceae archaeon
TAGCCTTTTAAGGGGTCTAGCGCTTAGTACCGTCTCATGCTTCCTTGGCCTATTGGGAGCGTAGGGTAGGCTGTAGTATCTGCCCGCCTCCCTGAGTAGCCTAGTCTGGAAGTAGTTGGTGTTCAATACGGAGACTTCGCCGGCTAGGCGTAGCCCCTTGGCTCCCAGGCTCAGCATATATATGTAGCTCCATATAACAACGCTGGTATTAGCCTGCCACGCCCTTATCATTACTGGCCCCTTGCTGGGCCACTCCAGCCTATACCCGCTCCTTGTCTTGACTACCCTGGGCCCTGGGAGGAGGTCCCGTAGCCTGGTATCACCTGCTACATGCCTATCCTTCACGCACACCGGGCCACTACCCGGCCCGCCGCCGCCGTGGGGGGCGCTGAATGTCTTGTGGAGGTTTACGTGTGCTATGTCATAGCCCATGTCCCCGGGCCTGGCGTGGCCTAGTATCCCGTTCAGGTTTGCCCCGTCATAGTATAGGATCCCGTCTACACCGTGGATCAGTTCGGCTATCTCTAGTATATTCTCCTCGAAGAGGCCTAGTGTGCTGGGGTTTGTTATCATAAACCCCGCGGTAGCCTCCCCCACTGCACTCCTAAGGGCATCCATGTCAACGTTTCCATCCTCACCGGTAGGAACCTCCACCACCCTGAATCCCGCCATGGTTGCGCTTGCAGGGTTAGTGCCATGGGCCGAGTCTGGCACTATTATCTCCCTCTTGACCTCCAGCCTCCCCCTGAGCATGTGGTACCACCTCGTCATGTATACTCCTGCCAGCTCCCCGTGGGCACCCGCAGCCGGGTGCAGGCTGCACTCATCCATGCCTAGGATGTGCTTCAGCCACTCCTGGACACTGTACATTATCTCCAATACACCCTGGACCAGGTCATCATCAAGGAGGGGGTGCAGGTCCTCCAGTATAGGGTGGTAGGCATACCTCAGCGCTATCCTGGGGTTATACTTCATCGTACAACTGCCCAGAGGTACCGGGCCGCTGTCCACCCCGTAGCTCATCTCCGCAAGCCTGGTGTAGTGGCGTATAAGCTCCACCTCGCTCACACCAGGTATGCTAGGCGGCTTCTCCCGGGCCACCTTCCCCGGTAGCCTGAGCGGCCCCACCCTCCTCCTAACCTCCTCATCGACACCAGGAGGTATGTGGCCGCTCCTAGCCGGGTCCCCGAGCTCGTGTATCAGAGGCTCGCTCCACCTAGCC
>JALUDK010000126.1 GCA_027044005.1 Acidilobaceae archaeon
CTGTCAAAGATCATGATACTCCACCCCAGCCCCACCTACGGGCCCGAGGTGCAGGGCTGGACCGGGAAGAAGGGGAAGATCACGGCTGAAGACATAGAGGAGGCGGCCAGGATCTGCTGCACCACAAGGGATACCGCCGAGGACCTGCTATCTAAGGCCGTCGAAGACGCCTCTAGGCTTGCCTCAGCCCTCCTCGAGGCTGTCCCCTAGCCTCCCGCCGCGGGCCTCGCCCACTATCATCATAACCGCGAACACAGCCAGTACTACTGCTAGGATTCCGAGTAGGACGGCGTAGGGCCTCACGCCTAGGACCCTAGCAGCCCCGCCGCCCCAGGCTAGTAGGCCTAGCCAGGCATAGTCCATCCACACATGGCTAGCATACATCACCGTGAAGCCCCGAGCACCGTGCCTCGCTGCCCCCTCCACCAGGGGGTAGCCCACAGTGGCCCACCAGGCTAGGAAGTATGGGTTTAGGGCGGTCAACACGATCCCTGCTAGGACCGCCTGGAGGGGTGTGAAGGTCCTCGCCCCCGCCTCCACCTCTACGGCGCCGCTGGTGTAGAGGGTGTACGCATCCCTAGCCAGTAGGTAGGAGAAGTAGAGGAGGAACACTGTCACAACCGCGACCAGGGGGCGCCTCCACTTGTCTAGCCACCTCATAACGGCCTCTATGAACCTGACCAGTACGTAGACGTATGGTAACTCTGCGATCATGTGGCCCAACGCCACTAGGAGGCCCCCGGCTGGGCCTAGGCTAGCCCCCACCGCTACTCCCACTGCCGAGAGGGGGCCTGGGCTGAGGGCGCCGCTGGGTGTTATGAGTAGCGTCTTCGCGACGAGTCCCTTAAGCGACACTGTGGGCCCCTCTGACGCTAGCCTGGGGGCTATGGGGGTTTATAGTAATGGTTTTATTTCTGGTCCGTCGTGTGGTTTACTAGACGCTCCTGTGGGACTAGTGTGGGGTGGTGTCTTGTCTGAGGAGGCTCTTCCCTTCAAGGAGAAGTACTATCCCGGCCTGGAGGAGTACCTAGACTTCTACGAGGAGAGCGTGAGGGACATAGAGGGGTTCTGGGACTCGATGGCCCGGGGGCTGGAGTGGTATAAGACCTGGGACAAGGTCCTGGATGACAGCAACCCCCCGTTCTACAGGTGGTTCACGGGGGCTGAGACTAACATAAACCTCAACGCCCTCGACAGGTGGATCGGGACCCCGGTCTTCGA
>JALUDK010000127.1 GCA_027044005.1 Acidilobaceae archaeon
ATACTAGACGAGAGGGACGGCAAGCACGTCTTCATCCCGCTCCAGGGCGTATACATGCCCAGGAAGGGGGATATCGTGATAGGCCTCATAACGGGCCAGGGCATAGTAAACTGGTTCGTTGACATAAACTCCCCCTACCAGGCGATACTAACCGTGCAGGACTTCCTGGGCAGGCCGTTCAACCCCATGACCGATGATATGTCGAAGCTACTAAGGGTCGGGGACTACGTTAAGGCGCAGATCCAGGCATTCGACAGGACCAGGAACCCCACCCTAACGGTCCAGGGCGAGGGCCTGGGCAGGATAGTAGAGGGGAAGATAGTAGAGGTGCTCCCGAGCAGGATACCCAGGATAATAGGGAAAAAGCACAGCATGATTAATATGATCTCCGAGGAGACCGGGTGCGAGATCTACGCTGCGGTGAACGGGAGGATCCACCTCAAGTGCCCCAACGAGGATAGCGAGGCCATAGCCATACTGGCGATAAAGAAGATCGAGAGGGAGACGCATACGGTAGGCTTAACAGAGAGAGTAAAGAAGCTTATAGAGGAGGAGAAGAAGGTGAGGGGTGTCTAAGAGGGATGGCAAGGAAGGACAATGTAACCCTCTTCAGGGAGGACGGCACCAGGCTAGACGGGCGCAAGCCCGATGAGATGCGCCCCATCAAGATGGAGGTCGGGGTTCTCGATAACGCCGACGGGTCGGCGCTAGTCGAGTTCGGCAGGACAAAGGTCCTAGCAGCAGTATACGGCCCCAGGGAGCCAGTGCAGAAGTACATAGTCATCCCCGACAAGGCAGTGCTAAGGGTAAGGTACCACATGGCCCCATTCTCCACCTCGGAGAGGAAGAGCCCAGCCCCCTCCAGGAGGGAGGTGGAGCTCTCCAAGGTGATAAGGGAGGCCCTGGAGCCTGTGGTACTAACAGACCAGTTCCCCAGGACAGCTATAGACATATTCATAGAGGTACTACAGGCGGATGGGGGTACGAGGACCACCGGACTCACAGCAGCCTCCCTGGCGCTAGCCGACGCTGGCATACCAATGAGGGCCCTAGTCGGCGGCGTCGCGGTGGGCAAGATCCAGGGCAGGCTCGTCCTCGACATAGACGAGGTCGAGGACAACTATGCAGAGGCAGATATGCCAGTGGGGGCTGCACCCGATATAGGACTCATCACCCTCTTCCAGATAAACGGTGTGATGACGAGGGAGGAGGTTATGAAGGGGCTAGACATGGCACTTGAGGCTATAAACAGGATAGTAGAGATGGAGAAGGAGGTACTCAAGTCTAAATACATGAAGGTGGAGGTGTAGGAGAGATGAGCATGACACCATTCAGGGTCCCAGTAGTCCCCACACTCAAGAAGGAGACCTTCATAAGCCTCTACCGCAAGGGAATGAGGATAGACGACAGGGACCTATTCACGCCGAGGAAGATAGAGATCGAGACCGGAGTCATAGAGAAGGCAGAGGGATCAGCGCTAGTCAAGCTAGGCAACACAAAGGTCCTAGCCGGGGTCAAGATAGAGGTGGGCACGCCCTTCAAGGACACGCCAAACCAGGGAGTGCTAACTGTACACGCAGAATTCGTGCCCCTAGCATCGCCAGTCTTCGAGCCAGGACCCCCGGATGAGAATGCAATAGAGCTGGCCAGAGTCATCGACAGGAGCCTAAGGGAGGTCGGTGCGGTAGACCTAGAATCACTGGTGATAAGGGAGGGCGAGAAGGTCTGGATAGTGTGGGTAGACCTCTACGTGATCGACCACGACGGCAACCTGTTCGACGCAAGCATGTTAGCAGCCATGGCCGCCCTAAGGACGGCGAAGCTACCAGACTATGAGGAGTACGAGACGGGGGAAATAGAGGTTCTCAAGGACAAGAGCCAGGGCCCCCTCAAGATAAACCACACAGTAGTAACAGTAACAACCGCCAAGGTGGGTGACTACATAATAGTAGACCCAACCCTAGACGAGGAGACAATAGCCGACTCTAGGATGGTGGTAGCCGTAGACGAGCAGGGCAGGATAGTAGGGCTACAGAAGACCGGGGAGGCGGGATACACCAGAGAGGAGATACAGAAGGTATTCAACATCTCACAAGGAGCAGCCAAGGTATACTTTAAATCCCTAGAAGAGGCGCTAGCCCGCAAGGGGTAGAGGAGGAGCTGGGCCATGGGCAGGACCAAGATAGTAGGACCGGCAGGTAGGTACGGGCCAAGGTACGGTGTAAGCGTAAGGAAGAGAGTAAGGGACATACTACTCAGGAAGCAGCAGAAGCACGAGTGCCCATTCTGCGGCTCCACAGGAACAGTCTACAGGATCTCGGTGGGCATATGGGCATGCAAGAAGTGCGGAGTCAAATGGGCAGGAGCAGCATACACACCACGCTCAGAGATAGCACCCTACTTCAGGAAGGGATACGTGGTAAGGGAGTAACGGGGATGCCCCGACCCCCCACACCTCCTACCCGCATAATCATAACCACAAGCAGGAGGCCATCACCAAGAACCAGGTCCCTGGTAAAGGACCTTGTAGGTGTGATACCAGGAGCAGTCAGGCTAACCAGGGGACACCTAACCTACCAGGAGCTCTCCATAGAGGCCACAACCCTAGGAGCGGACAGGGTAGTCATAGTAGGGGAGAAGAGGGGTAACCCAAGCATAATGAGGATATACGAGCCAGAGCCGCCCGAGGGCCTGAACAATATCGTCACACTCATAATCAAGGGGGTAAAACTGGCTAGGGAAGCCGGGGTGCCCAACAGGGCGAAAGCCAGGATCCTCAGAGTAGAGCACGACGGGGGAGAGGATGCAATGGAGGTAGCGGAAGCACTAGTCAGGGGGCTCCACGCCAAGCTAACCCCCACACGGGGCCCCAGCGTGGTGGCCAAGCTAGAATCCAGGGGAGACAAGGAGGTGCTACTCACATTCACAAGCAACGGCTCGCAGGTAGGGCCGACACTCAGAATAGGTATACCGTGGAGGATGATCAAGCAGTGAACAAGGCATCATACAAGATATGCATACCCCACGCAGAAGAGGTGGAGAAAGCCCTAAGAGCTGAGCTAAGCCAGCCGGCACCCCAGAAGGGAAGGGTAACCCTCAGGGTGGAGGACGGGTGCCTGGTTATAGAGATAGAGTCACCATCACTAAACGGCCTCAGGGCCCTAAGCAACTCCTTCCTATACCTAGCCCACGCAGCCTACAGTAGCCTAGAGGCCGCTGATAGGGGACCAGGCTAGTTTAAAATCCCCAGCAGGGCTCATGCCCTAGCCTGTGGGTTAGGGAGGGTGCACTAGGATGGTGGAGAAGGTACCCGCGGACGTGGAGGCAAAGTACAACAAGTATATCCAGCTAAAGGAGACCCAGGCGGCACTCAGCCAGGAGAGGATCATGCTAGAGGGGACCCTCGCCGAGATCGACTCGATGATAGAGAAGATAAAAGAGTTAGAGGACGACGTGGAGCTATACAAGATGATAGGAAACGTGCTAGTCAAGACAAGGAAAGACGCAATCCTAAAGGAGCTAGAGGACAGGAAGGAGGATCTAGAAATCAGGCTCAAGGCAATCAAGAGCCAGGAAGACTCGATCAAGAAGGAGCTAGACCGCCTGGCAGAGGAGCTCAAGAGGCTCCTCGGAGGCGGCGGGGGCCAACCCGGTGCAGCGGGAGGATGACCATCTCGAGGAGGCCCTAACGGCTGCCGAGGAGAAGGCAAGAGAGGTACTAGAGAGGCTACTCGGCGACAGATCCTCCACATACACTATACTACTCAGGCTAGAAGAAGACCCTAGAGGAGGCTATAAGCTGGGCATAGAGATAGAGGCCTCCAGGCCCAGGGCAAGGTGGATAAGGGAAGTAGTGGAGGAGGCAACCCGTGAAGCAGCAAGGGAATTCGAGAAGCGGCTTAGAGCGTATAGGAAGCCTAGTCGAGGCTCGAAGGGTAGCAGTACTAACCCATAAGAACGCCGACCCAGACGCTGTGGCATCAGCACTCCTGGCATCAAAGCTAGTGGAATGCCTAGGCGGTGAGCCATGCATACTACTACCAGAAGGCCTATCACACCAATCAAAGAAACTCCTAGAGGGCCTTAACCTAGAGCTCGGCGAATGCAAAGGAGACCCGGAGCTAGTGGTAGTGGTAGACACGGCAAACCCAGCCCAGCTAGGCGGCCTACAAGACCTCCTAGAGAAGCCCCTAATCCTAATCGACCACCACGCACCCGGCATCCTAGCGGAGAAGGCGCTATACAGCATAGTGGAGCCAGCCGCCTCAGCAACCGAGCTGACCGCAAACCTGCTAGAGGAGGCCGGGTGCAGGCTAGGGGCTAGCGAAGCCACGCTGGGCCTAGCAGGCATAATATATGATACTAAGAGGTTCCTACTGGCAACACCCAAAACATTCCGGGCCGCATACTGGCTAGCCAGCCAGGGGGGAGACTATACAAGGGCGCTATCACTACTATCAAGCCAAGGCCCAGCACCCATGCCGGAGAGAATGGCAAGGCTGAAAGCAGTCTCAAGGCTCAGGCTAGGAAGAGCATGCAAGGATATACTAGTTGCCGTCACCCACATAGGCAGCTACGAGTCGTCAGTAGCCAGGAGCCTAGTAGAGCTAGGGGCAGACGTGGCGGTAGTGCTGACCGAGAGGAGGGATGGATACAGGGCATCAGTAAGGACCTCGAAGCTCGCTGAGGAACACGGGATCAGGGCCGACGCCGTCGCGAGGTACCTGGCAGAGAAGTACGGGGGCCAGGGAGGAGGCCACCCCGGGGCGGCGATGGCCCAGCTCCCCTTTATAGCGCCCAGCGTGGAGGAGGCTACAGATCTGGTAGCCAAGAGCCTACCCGGTAAAGTGGCCAGGATGTGCACCGGGGGTAGAGGCAGGTGACGGTCAGAGTCTACGCAGACGTGAGAGAGGAGAAGAGCGGGATACCATCAATACTAGAGGCATCAGGCCTAATGGTGATAAGGAGACAGCTCCCCATAGGAGACTATATAGTATCGGACCAGGTGGCCATAGAAAGGAAGAGCGCATACGACTTCGCCAAGAGCCTCTTCGACGGCAGGCTATTCGAGCAGGCCAGGAGGATGAGCGAGGCCTACCCAGTCATAGTCTACATAGTAGAGGGAGACCCGGGCAGGATAAGGAGGTTCGCAGGACTACACAAGCAACTCTACTCCGCGATGGCAACACTAACAATAGACTACGACGCTAGGATACTCATAAGCAACGGGCCCCAAGGCAGCGCGGAGCTGATAGCAGCTATAGCCAGGAGAATCCAGGGAGGCGGTGGCGGCAGAGTAGTTATACACAAGAAGCCGAAGATAGACGATATAGAGTCGTGGCAGTTGTACGTGCTCCAATCCTTCCCCCAAGTGGGCCCCAAGACGGCGGAGAGGATCCTAGAACGGTTCGGAACAGTCGAGAGGTTCTGCCGAGCCACCATGGCAGAACTCTCCACAGTGCCGGGGCTAGGAGAGAAGAAGGCTGAAAGCATTAGGAGGATACTCATCACACCCTACAGGAGCGGCAGGAAGAGGAGCCAGGGAACGCTAGACGAGTACACAGGCCAGGAGTAGCGGCGGCGAGGATCGTCATCGCTTTATAACCCCTACACGAGCCCCCGGAAGGGTACTTGGAGTATTCCCGGGAGAAGGGGTGTACCTGGATGGGTGCAAGGGTTAAGGTTGTATCAGAGATCGAGAAGATCATGAGCAACATTGAGCAGATAAGGAACATAGGAATTATCGCCCACGTGGACCATGGCAAGACAACGACCAGCGACTCGCTACTAGCGGCGGCTGGGATAATATCGGAGAGGATAGCTGGTGAGGCGCTTGTCCTGGACTACCTTAGCGTGGAGAAGCAGAGGGGTATAACGGTCAAGAGCGCCAACATAAGCCTATACCACGAGTACGAGGGTAAGCCCTACGTGATCAACCTGATAGACACCCCGGGCCACGTGGACTTCTCGGGCAAGGTGACCCGGAGCCTCAGGGTACTAGACGGTGCCATAGTTGTGGTAGATGCCGTCGAGGGCGTCATGACCCAGACGGAGACAGTCATAAGACAGTCGCTAGAGGAGAGGGTTAGACCCCTACTCTTCATAAACAAGGTGGACAGGCTGATAAAGGAGCTTAAGCTACCCCCAGAGAAGATACAGGAGAGGTTCGTAGAGATAATCAGGGAGGTAAATAACCTGATTGACCTCTACGCGGAGCCAGAGTTCAGGAAGAAGTGGAAGCTGAACCCGGCAGATGGGACTGTAGCCTTCGGTAGCGCCAAGGACAAGTGGGGCATAAGCATTCCGATGGTTAAGAAGAAGGGGATAACGTTCCAGGAGATAATAAAGGCCTACGAGACCGGGGACAAGAGCCAGATAGCACAGCTGGCAAAGAAGATGCCCCTACACGAGACTCTACTAGACATGGTAGTTAAGTTCGTACCCAACCCAAAGGAGGCGCAGAAGTACAGGATACCCAAGATCTGGAAGGGAGACCTGGACAGTGAGGTAGGTAGGGCGATGATCGAGGCAGACCCCAACGGCCCCCTGGTATTCTACGTGAACGACATAAAGGTGGAGAAGACCGGCCTAGTCGCCACCGGCAGAGTGTTCTCAGGCACCCTAAAGCCGGGCACAGAGGTATACCTAGTTACAGCCGGCAAGAAGGGGAGGATACTACAGGTAAGCCTCTACATGGGCCCATTCAGGGAGGTAACAAAGGCGATACCAGCGGGCAACATAGGAGCGATCATGGGCCTTGAGGACGTGAGGGCGGGAGAGACGCTGGTGGATGTAGCGCACCAGGACCAGGGCGCCCCCTTCGAGCAGCTACGCTACGTGAGCGAGCCAGTCGTGACGATAGCCGTGGAGCCGAAGAAGATACAGGATCTACCTAAGATGATTGAGGCCCTGAGGAAGCTGACAATAGAGGATCCAAACCTGGTTGTGAAGATAAACGAGGAGACCGGAGAGTACCTAATAAGCGGTATGGGGCCGCTCCACCTAGAGATAGCACTAACACTACTCAAGGAGAGGTTCGGCATAGAGGTGAAGGCAAGCCCACCTATAGTAGTCTACCGTGAGACCGTCAGGTCCGAGAGCCAGGTGTACGAGGGCAAGAGCCCCAACAAGCACAACAAGTTCTACATAAGCGTAGCTCCACTAAACGAGGAGACCATAGAGCTGATAGCGAAGGGAGTAGTGAACGAGAACCAGCACCCGAGGGACAGGGCAAAGATACTCAGAGACCAGGCAGGCTGGGACTACGACGAGGCCAGGAGGATATGGAGCATCGACGAGAACATAAACGTGTTCGTAGACAAGACAACCGGAGTACAGCACCTAAGAGAGGTCAAGGACACCATACTAGCAGCGTTCAGGCTAGCCATGAAGGAGGGCCCACTCGCAGCGGAGCCAGTCAGGGGTGTCAAGGTAGTGCTGCACGACGCCGTGATACACGAGGACCCAGTACACAGGGGCCCAGGACAGATATACCCCGCGGTGAGGAACGCCATATGGGCAGGAATAATAACGGCGAGGCCAACCCTACTAGAGCCGCTACAGAAGCTAGACATAAGGACGCCCATGGAGTACGTGAGCAACATAGCAGCACTACTATCAAGGAAGAGGGGCAGGATACTAGAGGTCCTAAGCCAGGGCCCCGCAGCTAGGGTCATAGCCGAGGTCCCTGTAAGCGAGAGCTTCGACCTAGCAGCGGAGCTCAGAGGAGCGACAGCAGGCAGAGCCTTCTGGGGCGTAGAGTTCAGCAGGTGGGCTCCGGTACCGGACTCAATGCTGGACGAGCTAATCAGGAAGATAAGGGAGAGGAAGGGGCTCCCACCGTCGCCGCCGAAGCTGAACGACCTGATAGGCCCCTAGCACTCAAACAGTGTTGCTATGGTAACACACATCACACCCCTCTATTAACCCTGTCCACCCAGCCAGTCTGTACAATCTTCTCATGGCACCATTTATACCAAACTAACTGTATATACAGTCCGGTGTAAGGCTTGCCGATAGACCCAGGCGACCCCCTGGTGAAGTCAGCCCTCACGCTGATGATACTACCCCTCATACTAACACTGGTCCTAGCAGGCGTCATCTACTTCCTACGGATACTAACACTACAATCCAGGGAGATAGAGGAGGCGGAGAAGTACAAGTACGAGAGATTCGAGGCAGGTAACCCCCCAAAGGGAGAAGCCAGGAAGAAGGTATCAATGCAGTACCTGGGATACCTCATAATATTCCTGGCAGTAGAGCCCGCAGTAATCCTAGTAGCCCTAGCCCTAGCAGCGCCCAGGAGCATGATAGACAGCCTGCTATATCTATACGCCGTATTCATAGCCGTTTACACTCCACTACTGGTATACGCGTTGAGGGAGGCCAGGCGCGTCGAGGCCTGGACCCTCACATAGCATGGGGGTGAATGTGATGGAGGGCAACGGAGGCAATGGCGGGAGGGTCTACGTGGGCAACCTAGACAAGTCGGCCAAGAGGGCCAAGCAGCTAGTCATGGGCAAGCTAAGGATGGGCAAGGCAGTCGACTGGGCAACAGCCTTCAGCCTATGGCCAGTACACCTGACTACCAGCTGCTGTGGGTGCGAGTTCGCCGCTACCTGGAGCCCCAGGTTTGATGCCGAGCAGCATGGAGCCCTGCCATGGGTCGGGGCTAGGCAGACCAATATGATCCTGATAGAGGGCACGGTCACGAAGAAGATGGCATGCGCGGTCAGGGTCACCTGGGAGCAGATGCCCTCGCCCAAATTCGCCATAGCCATGGGTGCATGCGCCATAGACGGGGGCATATTCTATAATAGCTACAACATAGTTAGGCCCTGGGAGATCATCCCCGTCGACGTCTACATACCCGGATGCCCGCCAAGGCCAGAAGCGGTGGCCAGGGCAATCATAGAGCTACAGAGGAAGATCAGGAAGCAGAGGGTAGCTAGCAAGTGGATAGAGGAGGGCTGGAGGCCGGACAGGGAGTACGTGAAGCCGAAGGAGGACCCATGCTCATGGTGGAGGGGATAGAAGAGTGAGCCTAGACCAGGCTAGGAGGATAGCAGAGGAGGCGCTAAGCGGCATAGAGTACCGTGTCGACGAGGGGAAGGGATTCATAGAGTTCATAGTTGCCAAGGAGAACCTGGTAGAGGCCGCATCCCGGCTAAAGAAGGCCGGGTTCGACCACGTGAAGAGCCTCACCGTAGTCGACTACAAGGCAGAGGACAAGTTCAAGATAGTATACCACGCATCCAGCTACCTCAATGAGGACCTTGCAAAGGCCATAGTGGGTATAGGAACAGAGGTGCCTAGGAGCAACCCGAAGGTGCCCACACTAGTCTACGTGTGGAGGAGCGTCGAGTTCCAGGAAAGAGAGGTATTCGAGTTCTTCGGTATTGAGTTCGAGGACCACCCAGACCTCAGGCTCCTACTACTAGCACCGCAGATTGCCGAGAAGAAGCCGCTAAGGAAGGACTTCATAGTGAAGGAGGAGCCTATCATAAGGACAAAGCCGCCCACGGGGTGATGAATGGTGAGCGTATGGGTTTACGGGGAGCAGAAGTCCGAGCTGGGCCTCGAGGGCACGATAACCAGGAAGCTTGAGGAGGACCTATACGAGGTCTTCATAGGCCCCCAGCACCCCGGCTCGGGTCACATGAGGATAATCATAAGGATTGATGGAGACATAATAGTAGAGGCAGACCCCGACATGGGCTACGTCCACAGAACAATGGAGAAGTTGTCCGAGGGAAGGGAGTGGATAAAGAACGTGCCCCTCTTCGAGAGAATGGCCATCCACGATGCATGCAACGTTACCGTATCATACGTCATGGCACTCGAGAGGATCCTAGGAATAGAGCCGCCTCCAAGGGCGAAATACCTAAGAACACTCCTATGTGAGATAAACAGGATAGCAGCCCACCTCTACGGCTTCGGCATATTCGGAGTCTTCATAGGACACTCAACCATGTACATGTGGAGCTTCGCGGACCGAGAGGTAATGGTAGAGCTAGCGGAGAAGCTAACCGGGGCCAGGCTCACACACTCCTACCCCATACCCGGAGGGGCCAGGAGGGACATGCCCCAAGACTTCCCCCAAGCAGCCAGGAAGGCGGTAAGATACTTCAGGAGGAGGCTAGACGAGTACAGGAAGATATTCCTAGACAACCCCGTGACGAGGAAGAGGCTAGAGGGCGTGGGGATAATACCGAAGAAAATAGCGGCAGAGCTAGGAGTCGTCGGCCCCGTAGCCAGGGCTAGCGGGATCAAGTACGACGCCAGGCTAGCAGAGCCCTACGACGCCTACGACGAGGTAGAGTTCGAGGTGCCAGTATATGAGGAGGGGGACGCCCTGGCAAGGGCATGGGTCAAGTTCGAGGAGATAAAGCAGAGCCTGAGGATAATAGAGCAGGCGGTAGACTGGCTAGAGAAGCACCCCAGGGAGGCTCCTATACACGAGAGGTTCTGGGCCAAAGCCCCGCCGCTGTGGAAGAAGGTCTTCGAGGCAGAGGGCAGGGTCAAGCTACTACCACTCATGGCAAACCTGAAGCTACCCCCAGGAAGGGCCATGGCTAGGAGCGAGACGGCTCGCGGCGAGATAGTCTACTACGTCGAGAGCGATGGGAAGACAACGCCATACAGGGTCAGGATAGTATCACCCTCGGCAAGGAACGCTATAGTATTTAAGTATATCGCACCAGGATATAAGGTTATGGATCTACCAACAATATATGGTAGTATAGATTACTTCCCCCCGGAGGCTGATAGGTGATGGCGGGTATAATAGACCTCATACTATCCATAATATTCTATCCCCCCATATACCAGCTCGTCCTCGTGGGCCTCACAGGGGCCCTAGTAGTCGTAATATTCATCATATGGTTCGAGAGGAAGGCGACCGCCAGGGTGCAGAGAAGGCTGGGGCCATACCATATATCGCCACGCCTAGCAGGACTGCCACAGCTAGTCGCAGACCTGATAAGATACGCATTCCAGGAGGTCATAATACCGAAGACCGTGGACAAGGAGCTATTCGTGCTCGCCCCCATAGTGGCTACAGTACTATCAATACTCCCAATAGCAGTGGTCCCTCTAACCTCAAACCCGGCCTACTGGCCAATACCCATGGACTATAGCATGCTAGTGGCACTGGCCCTAACCACAGTCTCCCCAATATTCCTAATAGTCGCGGGCTGGGCCAGCAACAACAAGTTCTCCATAATAGGCGGCGTCAGGGAGGCCTTCGTCATAACCGCGTACGAGCTGATAGCAATAATGAGCATACTATCCGCATCCGCAGCAGTACTATCATTCAACCTAGTGGACATAGTAGAGGCCCAGAGGATATGGTACATACTACTGAACCCTATCGCATTCCTAGCAGCATTCCTAGCGGTACTCATGGCAACCTCGGGCTTCCCCTTCGAAATACCGGAGTCGGAGAACGAGGTTGTGGCAGGGCCCTTCACAGAGTACAGTGGCCTGCTGTACGGGCTAAACATGGGCGCAGCCTACATGAAGAGATTCGCCTTCTCAATACTAATAGCCCTAGTATTCCTGGGCGGCTGGTCTCCCTTCACGCCGGGCGAGGGCATACTATCGGGCTACCTAATACCCTCCCTGATAGTAGTCGCGAAGGCCACCATACTCATGATGATATTCAGCCTAACAAGGTCAATATATGGAAGGTTTAGGCTGGACCAGGCCCTGGAGGGGGCCTGGAGGCTAGTCTTCCCCATGGCCGTCCTGGGCTTCGGCCTTGCCCTACTCGAGGCTTACCTGGGGGTGATGTAGAGTGCCCGCAAAGCCGGTGGTGAAGAGGCTCCCGGCCCGTAAGGGCCTATTCGCAGGCTTCAAGGGTAACGTAGACGCCATAACTATTGGATTAAAGTACCTAGTAGACCCGAAGAGGTTTACACTAATATACCCGAACGAGTACATAAAACTAGACCCCGGATACAGGGGCTTCATAGTACTCGACCCTAAGAAGTGCATCCACTGCTCCTCCTGCGCCAGGATCTGCCCCGCCGCCGCCATGAGGATGATAAAGAGGATGGAGGAGGACCCCAAGACCGGGAAGCCAAAGATGAAGCTATGGCCAGTAATAAACTACCAGAGGTGCATATTCTGCGGCTACTGCGTAGACGTGTGCCCAACAGAGGCCCTCTACACGGTCCCATACCACGACATAGTATACGAGAACATGGCAGAGATGGACTGGAGCCTAGAGACATTCGTCAAACCGCCAGAGCACCCGACAGCCAAGGAGGGCATCCCAGTCAAGTACATCGTGGACGAGGAGAAGGGCCTAGTCAAGGTACGGGCGGAGGAGGTCGAGGAGAAGTGATCGAAACATACAAGCCCCTAATGGCAGGCCTCCTCGCCGCCTTCATGGTCCTAACATCGTACCTAGTAGTCAGGAGCAAGGACCTAGTCTACGCCAGCGGCTCCCTGGCAGTACTGGGGGTCCTAAACGCCGCCCTGCTAGCCCTGCTAGGCTACGGTATAGTAGCGGTCTTCCTAGTGGTGGTATATGTAGGAGCAGCGGTCATGTTCATAATAGTCGCAGTATCAATGCTGGGGGGCGGAGGCCCCGAGAAGTGGCAGCCGGAGAAGGGCGCATTCGCAGCGGCCTCAGCCCTCACGGTCCTCCTAATCATAGTACTGGCGTCATCACTGTACACAGCATACACGCAGCCCGGGAGCATAAGCCTGAGGAGCGTCTCGGGCATACTAGTGGGGAGGTACCTGCCGGTCCTAGGCGTCATATTCGTAGCCCTAGCCGCCACGCTCATCGAGGCTATAGCGATAGCTAGGAAGAGGTGATGGAGGTGCCGGTCGATACGGCGCTAGGCGGGATAGCGGCGGTATCAGCCGCTCTAATGGCATCCATAGCGGTCTACGGTCTAACATCATCGCAAAACCTAATACGCCAACTACTGTCAATAGAGGTGCTCTTCAACGCGGTCCTCATACTAGTTATCATACTCTTTTCATTCAACCCGGTGAACGCTACGCTCTTCGCTGTCACCCTAACCGCGGTTGTCTCGGGGGAGGTTATAGTTATCGTAGCCGTAGTCGTGAGCCTCTTCCGTAGGACCAGGAGCCTGGAGTCAATCGTTCTAGAGGAGGAGGGGGTGTAAGATGGCGTACCTAGGGGCTCCTATACTATGGGTTACGGTCCTCGCCCCTGTAGCCCTTGCAGTCGCAGGGCTACTATTGAGGGATAATAGTGGGAAGACTTATAGGCTTTTAGCATATACCGGTGCGCTCCTGCTACTCATACCCGCAGTGCTAGTGCTATACTACTCATACACCGGCACGCTGGCAGCCGGGGTCATAGACCCAGTCGCAATAGACCTATCGGACTACAGGATCGGGAGGATGATGCTAGTCCTAGACGGCCTATCATCCCCTGTGGTCCTGGGCATATCAGTGGTGACCGCCCTAGTCTCGATATACAGCATACGCTACATGACCCATAGGATAAGGGAGATGGAGGAGCACGGCGAGAAGGCCCCGGGCTTCAACGTCTACTACGCCCTCTACGCGGGCTTCGCCGCGTCAATGCTGGGCATGGCCTACGCCTCAAACCTAATACTCTTCTTCGTCTTCCTCGAGCTCAGCCTGCTAACATCATTCGCGCTGATAGCGTACTACGGCTACGGTGACAGGGGGAGGATAAGCCTCCTATACTTCATCTGGACCCACATAGCCGGGGCCCTGTTCCTGGCAGGCGTCCTGTACTACGGGCTGAACAGGGGCACCTTCGACGTTGTAGTAGAGCTAGGCGGCTCCATCGGCTATATATCGCCCTCACCCAGCTACCAATACCTAAACCTAGCGGTAGCAGCCATAATACTAGGCCTCTTCGTCAAGATGGCGGTCTTCGGCGTCCACATGTGGCTCCCGTACGCCCACGCAGAGGCCCCAACACCAGTATCAGCGCTCCTATCACCAAACCTCATCGGAATAGCGGGCTACGCACTAGCAAGATTCGTATACCCCCTCTTCCCCAGCATCATAGAGGCCAACAAGGCACTCCTACTCAGCCTAGCCATACTCACGATAGTCTACGGCGGCCTAGTAGCCATACGCCAGGTCGACTTCAAGAGGTTCCTAGCCTATTCCAGCGTCAGCCAGATGGGATACATGCTCCTAGGGCTAGCAACCCTAACGAGCATGGGCATAGGAGGGGCAATGCTGCACTACCTAAGCCACGCTATAGGAAAGGCCATACTCTTCATGGTAGCCGGAGTCTTCATAACAGAGCTAGGCACGAGAGACATAACAAGGATGGGGGGCCTGGCCAGGCGCTACCCAATAATGGCGGCGGCAACGCTACTAGGGTTCATGCACCTAGTCGGCATACCCCCAGCCCTGGGCATGTGGAGCGAGGTCCTCATAGTATACGGCCTCTTCGATGGAGTCACGGTAGCTAGCCAGGCCATGCTATGGGGGATCACCCTGGTCCTAATCCTAGCATTCATGGTAACAGCAGCCTACAGCTTCATAATGATGAGGAAGATCTTCTTCGGGCAGCCCAAGATCGAGGCTAGCGAGTACATGGACGACTTCAAGGCCACGATAGTACTAGTAGGCGCCCTAGGCGTGTTCTTCTTCGTAGCGATAGGAACCCTCTCAGAGCCCCTAAGGGTCGCCTCAGAGCTCCTAGCAGGAGTAATAGGGGGGTGACGATGATGGAGCCTAGTTACGTGGTCGAGGGATTCCTCCCCTGGAGCCTAGCCTGGCTGGCCCCGTACATAGGGGCCTTCCTCCTAGCCCTAGCCTACATAGCGGGCTCCAGGAACGACAAGCTATACTGGGGAGTAAGCCTAGCCTCGATACTAGCATCAGCCATAATCTCAACAATAGCGGCGGCGAGGGTGCTTGGAGGGGAGCCGATCTACGCCAAGGCCAGCGGCTACTGGTTCCCCTGGATCAAGGTCACACTAGGAACCTACATAGACGGGCTCTCAGCCGTGATGGCGCTAGTGGTATCATGGCTGAGCTTCCTGATAGCACTCTACAGCGTGAAGTACATGGAGGGAGACTGGGGGCTACACAGGTACTTCTTCTTCATAACATTCTTCGTAGGCAGCATGCAGCTGGTAGTACTAGCTGACAACCTCCTACTACTATTCATAGGATGGGAAGGAACCGGCATAGCAAGCTACGCCCTAATAGGCCACTGGTACACAGACGAGGAGGAGTACTGGGTCGGCGTCCCGGGCAGGAAGGCCCTAGGCCAGCCCATGTACTTCGAGCCAAGCCACAGCGCAGTCAGGGCAATACTCTTCACCAGGATAGGAGACATAGGCCTACTAGTAGGCACCGCAGTAATCTACCTAACAGTAGGCACCATAACCATACCAGAGCTGGCCCAGAACGCGGCGGCCTGGATAGGAGCACTAGCCGCAAAGGGCATACTACCATCACTCCTACTCATATTCACCCTAGGAGCACTGGGCAAGAGCGCCCAGTTCCCATTCCACGAGTGGCTCGTGACAGCGATGACCGGCCCCACGCCAGTATCAGCACTGATACACGCAGCCACCATGGTAAAAGCTGGCGTATACTTCATACTAAGGTTCGCCCCCATAATAATAGTCGGGGCCCTAGCAGCGGGCGAGGCAGCGAAGGCCCAGGCCCTAGACTACTTCACCATACTAGCCGGGCTGGGCGCAGTAACCGCTTTCATGATGGCGACGATGGCCCTAGTGTCAAACGAGCTGAAGCTCATACTGGCGTACTCGACAGCAAGCCAGCTAGGCTACATGTTCATAGCCGGCGCAGCGGCTGGGATAATAGCCTACCACGGGGAGCTGGAGGCAGCGCTATCCAGCGTCATGGCTGGGCTAAGCCACCTAGTCAGCCACGCAGTCTTCAAGGCCAGCCTCTTCCTCATAGCCGGATGGCTCATACACGTGGCCCACAACAGGTTCATAGATACGATGGGCAACTACGCCAAGTACATGAAGCTCACAGCACTCTCCCTATGGCTAGCGGGCCTCAGCCTAGCCGGGCTACCGCCCTTCAGCGGGTTCTTCAGCAAGGAGCTGATAATACACTACACAGAGGAGGCCGGGGTAGGCCCGGTACTATGGCTAGCAGTGGTGACAGCAGGCCTAACCGCCGCGTACACCCTTAGAATGATCCTAAGGATACTCCACCTCCCTCCAAAGGAGGAGGGCCACGGCCACGAGCCACACGAGGCCCACCCTATAATGCTGGGCCCATACCTGATACTAGCGCTGGCATCAATAATACTCGGTCTAGCCTGGGGTCAGGTTGCAGGGCTACTCTCAAAGGCCGCCCAGCTGACAGCAGCCATAGGCGAGGCTGTTAGCCTTGAGGTCAAGTTCGCTGGTCTCACTTACATGGTAACCGGCCTCGTACTAGTGTCAATGGCTGTGGTAGGCTTCCTATACATGGTTGCAAGGGTGGACTTCATGGCCATAGCCAGGAGGAGCACAGCCGCCAGGCTGATCCACGACTTCCTATACGACAGGTGGTACATAAACT
>JALUDK010000128.1 GCA_027044005.1 Acidilobaceae archaeon
ATGGAGGGGGCCAGGATAGGGGCCCAGACCCTCGTCGAGGCGGCCATACTCGGGCCGAACTCGATGATAGGCCACCAGGCCGTCGTGGAGCCGGGCAGGCCTAAGCCTAGGTACCCGTGGGTAGGGGACGCACTGGAGAGGGCTCCGAGCCTGAGTATCGGAGCGGTGCTGGGGCCCGGGGCCAGGATAGGCGTTAGGGGCTTGGAGAGCGGCGGCTTCATAGAGTAGTGGTGGGGGCCTCCATGCTTTGGCCCCACCGCATGGCCATGACTGTTAAGGCTCGGAGCCACCCCCGACGGCTTGTGTGGGGGTGGTGGGCGTTCATCGGCCCCCAGGGGTGGCGCTGGTGCCTGGTAGGGGTAATAATGTTAGGAGGGTCCAGTACCTTGGGAGGCACCTAATGATCCGGGGAGAGTACGTCGAGAGGCTCCTCTCCGGGGAGAAGAGAGCCACTATAAGGGCCGGGGTTGTCAGGCCTAGGTATAGCGAGGTCATCATACACGGCGGCGGGAGGCCGGTTGCCAAGGCTGTTATAGAGGGTGTAGAGGTCAAGAGGCTGGGCGAGCTGACTGACGAGGACGCCAGGCTGGACGGGTTTCGGAGTAGGGATGAGCTTGTGAGCGAGCTTAGGAGGACCTACAAGTGGCTGGGCCCTGGGGACCCTGTGACAGTCATCAAGTTGAGAGTGGTCAAGAGGCTTGACGATGTTGAGAGCGATGACCCATATATGGGCCTGGAGCCGGGCGATATAGCCAGGATAGCGCTTAGGTACCTCAAGGACCTTAGCAAGGAGGAGGTCAAGGTGCTGAGGCTGCTAACCCAGACTAATAGTATAAGGGAGGCGACCCTCATCCTCTACAAGGACCTCGGCCAGAGGTGGAGGGTTAGGAGGGTCCTGAGGAGGGCCCTGAGGAGGCTGGTCGAGGAAGGGGTCCTAGGGGGGCCACACTCCTAATATACTGCACGTGCCTCGTATAACCGGTCTGGGGGCCTGGCGGGGGTAGAGTTGATAAGGGAGACAGTGGAGGAGCTGGGCGAGTGCCCTAGGTGCGGGGGCATAGCTAGGTACATATACGATATAGAGGCGCTAAAGAGCAACCTTGAGAATGTGAATATAAGGGCTAGGATCGAGTGCGACCTATGCGGCTTCAGGGACGATAAGAGGATAATCATACCCCTGAAGGCCCTCATAGTGATCAAGTACCTCCTCAACCCGGAGGCGAGGCTCATAGCCGAGAAGATCAGGCTCCTCACCCAGATCAGGACGGCCTAAGCCCCCACCTTATAAGGCCCCTCCAGGCCACCACACATCCCGGGGTTCGAGGGTGACCAGGTGGAGGCTCGAGTGCACCGACTGCGGCTACAAGTGGATACTCCCTGTGAGTTACAGGCTGGACCAGCTAGGCATGATCTACCACTACTGTAGGGGGTGTAGGAAGAGTACCTTCCACAGGGTCCTAGAGAGGATCGAGGACTAGCGGGGCGTAGGGGGCCAGGATCAGGATCCCGAGTATCACGAGGAAGAGGGATAGCCTACGCCCCACCCGGCTGGCGAGCCCGATCATGGCCCCCGCCGAGAGAGCTCCAGCCAGCCCTGCTATGGCCACGCCGATCGCCGCCTCATGGACCCCCAGGCCAAGTCCTCCCCTAGCAGCTTCATAGAGGCCAGCGGCCATGGTAACAGGTACACCCATGACTATGGAGGCCCTAACGGCGTCACCTGGCCTGAGGCCCATTGCTAGGAGGCCGGCCATGGTAACCGCGCTCCTCGAGAGCCCGGGTACTGCTGCTAGCCCCTGGAGTACTCCTATCGCTGCCAGCTCTAGGGCTCCTAGGCCCTCCACGCCTCTACCCCCTCCGGCTCCAGTCCTTACTAGGAGGCCTGTCGCTATGAGTCCCAGGCCTATTAGCAGGTTCACCGTGTCGCCTGGAGCACCCTCTAGGCCCGTCATTATGGCTAGGCCCACCGGGCCCCCGGCTAGCATTGGTATCACTGCTACCCTGAGCCATGGCCCCCTGTGTAGTGCGTCTAGGATCTCGTTCCTCACCACTATTATAGCCCCGAGTGCGGTGCCTAGGTGGAGGGCGACGCTGGCCCTATACGCCTCCGCGGGGCTAAGGCCTGCTAGGTGCATGTAGTATAGGCTGACTTGACCGCTACTGCTGACGGGTAGCCACTCTAGCACGCCCTGTAGTATGGCTGCTATGATTATCCACTCCACCCTTATCATCACCCTTGGTGCTGGGGTCGGGTAACCCGGTGGTCCTCATCCCCCATGGCTGGGGTCTGGGTTGCGCCTAGTCCTCACTCCCCTGCTGGTTGCCTGGGTTGCTTTTGAAAACGTTAAATACCTACGGCTTGGATATACCGGCTGCCCATATATCCCCCTCCTTGGTGGCCTGCCATGTCTGTACCCCCGCTGGTTGAGGCTGAGTGGCTTAGGGAGAGGCTAGGCTCCCCCGATATAGTGATCGTCGAGGTCGATTACGACCCGGATACCGCCTATAGGGTCGGCCACATCCCCGGGGCAGTCCTTGTAGACTGGAGGAGGGACCTCAACAAGTACCCCGAGCGCGATATTATAGACAGAGACGCATTCGAGGCCCTCATGTCCAAGCTTGGCGTGGAGCCGGGCAGCCACGTGATCCTCTACGGAGACTACAACAACTGGTTCGCCGCCTTCGCCTACTGGATAATGAAGATATACGGGCACGAGAGGGTTAGCCTCCTCAACGGGGGCCGCTCCAGGTGGATAATGCTAGACTACCCCATGACAAGGGAGGAGCCAAGCAGGAAGAGGACAAGCTACAAGGTAGCAAAGGTAGACCTAACCCTGAGGGCATACTTCCTAGACGTCCTCAAGAGGCTCCGCGACCCCGGGGTGGCGCTGGTAGACGTTAGAAGCCCGGAAGAGTACAGGGGCGAGATCACCGCCCCACCGGAGTACCCCAACGAGGCGGCTCAGAGGGGAGGACACATACCCGGGGCCGTCAACATACCATGGAAGAAAGCAGTACAAGAGGACGGCAGGTTCAAGCCAGTAGAGGAGCTGAGGAGGATGTACGAGCAGGCCGGGGTCACCCCGGACAAGGAGGTCATAGTATACTGTAGGATAGGCGAGAGGGCCGCCCACACATTCTTCGTCCTCAAAGAGCTACTAGGCTACCCAAGAGTCAAGGTATACGACGGCTCATGGAGCGAATGGGGCAACATGATCGGAGCCCCCATAGAAAAAGGGGTAGAATAAGAGTGGCCAAGATAATAGACTTCAGGAAGATAGAGGAGAAATGCAACCTACCCAAGATAGAGGCAATACAAACATACATACTCAACCAAGCACACCCCGGGGAAGAGTACGAGATCCTATCCAGAGACCCAGACACATGGTACGCCATAAAAAACCTAGGAGAAGACCTAGGATACGAGGTACTAGAAGACACCAAAGAAGACGGACTCTACATAATAAAAATACGAATACTCTAACACAACACAACCTACCTACAATATTAAATCTACTGAATAAATTCCGGGATTTTTAATTCTATTATTATGTGAATCCGCACCTACACCGCCTTGTTCACGATTAACTTCTAGGCCAACCTGCTAACCCCAATGGGGGAATTCCCGAGCCAACCCTGGACGGGGTCCTGGCCTGCCGGGGGAGTCCTGCTAATCCTACTACGGGAATTCGCATTTGTCTACAACGACGCCAATGGGATCATGCAGAGCTTCAGCTTACTAATCCCATTACGGGAATTCTGGCTCCAGATGAAGCTACCAGCGACTATACCAACGGCCACATTACTAATCCCATTATGGGAATTTGACCCAGATAGTCATTACCGGTGGCGTTGGGATCGCAAACGCATTACTAATCCCATTATGGGAATTCCAGCACCGCCACGGTGTTGTCCACAGCTATGCTCCTCGCCTTACTAATCCCATTATGGGAATTCGCAAGCTGAACTACCAGCTCATGGAGAAGCTGGAAGTAGACAAGCTTACTAATCCCATTATGGGAATTCGTGGCTAGGCTGGAGATACTCTACAGTAGTAGTATGCAGCTCTTACTAATCCCATTATGGGAATTCGGCAGTATAGAGGCGTAGCCGGGGTGCAGGTTACCGCGGCGCTGCTTACTAATCCCATTATGGGAATTCCCGCCTCGTCCTTCTCCTAGCCTACGCCGTGCCCTGGCTCACAGCTTACTAATCCCATTATGGGAATTCGGCAGTATAGAGATGTCAAATGTAATACGGATACATGGTGTAACTTACTAATCCCATTATGGGAATTCGGACGGCAGGGATAATGACGGGGGCGGGGAGTTCTACTACACACCTTACTAATCCCATTGTGGGAATTCGATAAATGCGCCAATCAGCATTGACAAGACAAGCGTTTTGAACTTACTAATCCCATTGTGGGAATTCACATAATGACCAAGTGGTACATAGACACGACAAACTATATCATCTTACTAATCCCATTGTGGGAATTCATTATCACATTGATCGGGCCATAGCCGACCGTGTCCCTGAGGATGCTTACTAATCCCATTGTGGGAATTCGTGGATAGATTAAAGTCTATATGGATTAAGGATTTAGAGCCCTTACTAATCCCATTGTGGGAATTCGACCCGGATAATAAGGCACATCGACGCCAGCATACCCGAGCCAGCTTACTAATCCCATTGTGGGAATTCAGCAACGTAGATCTCTTTGGCCTCACCGTATGGCATCTTAAGGTCCTTACTAATCCCATTGTGGGAATTCGATGCGATAGTATCCCAGGCGATACGGGACGACGGTAACCGCTTACTAATCCCATTGTGGGAATTCTAATTTTTACGTAATGGTGATAGTTATGAGTGGGCAGGAGTGTATCTTACTAATCCCATTGTGGGAATTCTCAATTGCTAACTGTATCCTATCTTCCGTGTGTTTCTTCCAAGCTTACTAATCCCATTGTGGGAATTCGGGCGACAGGAGGATTAC
>JALUDK010000129.1 GCA_027044005.1 Acidilobaceae archaeon
CTAACGTCGAGAGCGCTGGTGGGCTCGTCCAACACTATGAACTCGGGGTTCAGGGCGAGCACCCTGGCTATCGCTATCCTCTGCCTCTGCCCCCCGCTGAATTCGTGGGGATACCTATACATGTGATGCGGGTTCAGCCCTACCCTCTCGAGCAGCCTGGCCACGTAATCCACTGGATCCCCGACTTTTACGCCGTGGTAGCGTACCCCCTCCATTATTATGTTGAAGACCGTCATCCTTGGGTTGAGGCTGCCATAGGGATCCTGGAATATTATCTGGGCCCTCCTCCTGAACCTCTTAAGCTCCTCCCCTTTCAGCTTCAGGACGTCTACGCCGTCGAAGAGTATCCTGCCCGACGTGGGCTCTATCAGCCTGAGTATGAGTCTACCCACAGTGGTCTTCCCACTCCCGCTCTCACCCACAAGCCCCAGGGTCTTGCCCCTGGGGATGGCGAATGTAACGCCGTCTACCGCTTTTACGTACCCCTTAGTGAATAGTAGCCCCTTAACGGGGAAGTACTTCTTGAGGTCGTAAACCTCTACTAGGGGCTCTTCTCCCCCTATCATAGCCCTGGGGTCGACCCGGCTCTCTCGCGTCCTCCCTACAGCCATGACTCCCTCACCCTTCTACACCCTGCGCCCTGTCCTCGTAGAGCCAGCATGCGACACTATGCCTAGAGTCCACTTTGAACCTGGGGGGCTTCTCTATCCTACACTTATCGAAGGCTTCACTACACCTAGGATGGAAACGGCAGCCTGGCGGCGGCCTGGTCAGGTCTGGCACGCTGCCTGGTATGCTCTCGAGTCTTAGCGTGCGTTTGAGCGGGTTAGGCACGGCTCGCAGCAGGCCCCTGGTGTATGGGTGCAGGGGGTTCTCGAATAACTCGTCTACTGGGGCCTCCTCTACTATGTTGCCCGCATACATGACTGCTACCCTGTCGCAGTACTCGGCGACTAGGCCTAGATTGTGGGTTATCAGGAGGAGGGTGAGCCCCTCTCTCCGCTTTAAATCAACCAGTAGATCCATTATCTGCTTCTGTATGGTGACATCTAGCGCTGTGGTGGGCTCGTCCGCGATCAATAGTTTGGGCTTGTTGCTTATCCCCATACCTATTACGGAGCGCTGCTTCATGCCGCCGCTGAGCTCGTGGGGGTAGGCTTTTACCCTTGCTTCGGGGTCGGGCATGAAGACTTGGGCCAGGACCT
>JALUDK010000130.1 GCA_027044005.1 Acidilobaceae archaeon
AGTATAGCGGCGGCGGTAAAGAACTGCAAAAGATATCAAAGATATTAGTCCCATTATACTTACATACATTGCATCATTAGGTCCAGTATAAGGTAGGCTAGATACTGTAATTACAGGCTGAGCATCACTTACTGCAATGTATATACTACAAGAATTCTGCTCTCCTTTACTGTTTGTTACTATAAGCTTGTAATACCTTGATTGTTGAGGGTATACAACTCTTGATCCTGACAAAGGAACTGAACCATCATCTGTAAATGTTGCGTTTATTGCGTTTTCTGAACTCCAATATAGCGTTATTGCCTCTCCTTTCTTTATATAGGTTTTGCTAGCGGTTATGGAGCAAACAGGTTTAGGACTTGGAGGTGTAACTATTGTCTTGTTTGTTACCACGTCCACTGTACATACTTTCTGTACACTTCCATTTCCTACTGTAAAGGTGTACCTTTTAGTTCCATTTTGCAGATTGCTTAGATATTCACTTCCTGATGTTGATACATATTTTGTGTATCCTGCTCCATCAGACAGTGTTGCCCATGTAGCCCCTGTGCTTGACCAATAAAGAGTAGTGTTTCCTGTACTATTTGGGTTAGGACTTGCATATATTGAACAAGTTATAGGACTTGGGGTATTCTCTATACTTACTGTTGCGCTACATGTGCTTGTGCCTCCATCTCCTGTAACCGTCATTGTGTATGTGCGGATACCAGTTATATTATCTATAATTCTTGAACCAGATAGCGCAACTGTTCCTATACCTGAAATACTAGCAGTGTTTGCATTGTAAGATGTCCAAGTAAGAGTTGCTGAGCCGCCATAAGGCACTGTGCTTGGTGTTATACTTATTGAACAGCTTGGAGCAAGAGCGCTTTGCACAACAACATTGGTTGAGCATGTATTTGTTTTTCCATCTGAATTTCTTACAGTTAGCACAAACTCTCTGTTGCTTGTAAGGTTGCTTACAGTGTACGAGCCTGAAAGTCCAACTGCTCCTTCTCCAGACAACTCAGCCTCACTTGCGTTTTGGCTAGACCAAGTAAGTGTAGTATTTCCTCCGTAAGGTACTGAGCTTGGGTCAGCTGAAATTGTACAGCTTGGCAAAGCTTTTATCGTAAGTTCTGTAGAGCAAGTTTTTGTGTATCCATTTCCTGTAACTGTCATCGTGTAGGTGGTGCTGTTTTGGGGAGCGTCTAGAGTATAAG
>JALUDK010000131.1 GCA_027044005.1 Acidilobaceae archaeon
CGCTGTAGCCCCCTCTAAGGATGAGGCTTCTCGGGTTTTGGATGCCAGTGCTTGTCTTGGCGATGTTATTGGTGTTGTTGTTTCTGTTTTAAGGTTGGTTGGGTTGCATGTTAGGCGGTTGATGGAGGCTTTGAGTGTGTAGTTGGTTGGTGTATGCTTATAGGCTTGTCTTGGTCCTGGTTCCAGCCTGGGTGTGTGGGTTGAAGTATTTGATTAGGGCTAGGCTTGAGGTTGATGGTAGGGTTGATAGGCATGATGTTATAGGTGCGATCTTCGGGCAGACTGAGGGTTTGCTGGGTAGCCAGTTTAACCTGGAGGAGTTGCAGGAGAAGGAGAAGATTGGTAGGATCCATGTTGATATAAAGTATCAGGGTACTAAGACTGTTGGGACTATACAGATACCCAGCAACCTTGACAGGGTTGAGACCGCTATACTGGCTGCCATGCTCGAGGTTGTTGATAGGATTGGGCCGTATGATGCGAGGATCACTGTTGAGGAGATCAAGGACCTGAGGGCGGAGAAGCTGAGGAGGATCATAGAGAGGAGTAGGGAGATACTGAAGAAGATGAAGGCGGAGGAGCCGGACCTGAAGGAGGTTATAAGGAAGGTCCAGGGGGTTGAGGCTAGGCCTGCCAAGGTCAGGGAGTACGGGCCGGATAAGCTCCCCGCGGGGCCTGACGTGGAGAAGGCCGACACCGTTATAGTGGTGGAGGGTAGGGCCGATGTGGCCAACCTGATGAGGTATGGGTACACCAACGTGATCGCCCTAGGCGGGGCCAGGGAGAAGATACCCAAGACCATAATAGACCTGGGGAAGAGCAAGAAGCTGATAGCATTCGTGGACGGCGACAGGGGAGGGGACCTGATACTCAAGACCCTCCTGAGCCAGGCTAAGGTGGACTACGTCGCCAGGGCGCCCCGGGGGATGGAGGTAGAGCAGCTGACAGGCAAGGAGATCGCGGAGGCCCTAGCGGCGATGCAGCCGGCGGAGGAGGTTAGGAAGAAGCTCCTCCCCGAGGAGGCTAGGGAGGAGGCCCCCAAGCAGGAGGCTGTGGTGAAGGAGGAGGCGGTGGAGGAGAAGCCTAGGCAGGCCACCGCGACTATGGCTATACCCAAGAGTGTTGTCGATAAGATTGATGAGGTTAAGGGCACGCTGGAGGCTGTGCTCTATGATAGGGAGTGGAGGGAGATCGGG
>JALUDK010000132.1 GCA_027044005.1 Acidilobaceae archaeon
GACAGGTTCCTGGTCAAGATAGACCTTGGCTACCCAGGCTGGGAGGAGGAGGTGGAGATACTGAGGAGGAGCGACTATATTGAGGACTGGCCTGTGGAGCCGGTTGCGGGTAGGGAGCAGGTCCTCTGGATGATCGAGGCCTCCAAGAAGGTTAGGGTCCACGACTCCATCATAAGGTATATAGTGGACCTGGTGAGGGCTACGAGGGAGCATCCGAGGGTCAGGCTTGGCGCCTCGCCGAGGGCCGCCATAGGGATACTCCGGCTATCGAGGGCCATGGCACTCCTGGAGGGGAGGAGCTACGTTATACCGGATGACGTGAAGAAGGTGGTCAAGCCGGCGCTGAGGCACAGGATCCTGCTCAGGCACGCTGTTGGCAACGAGATCGTCGACGAGATCCTGGACGAGATCCTGTCCAAGACCCCTACGCCCTCGCCGCCCGCCGAGAGGTAGGCCCGGGTTGAAGGTAAGGGTAGAGAGGCTCTGGATAACACCCCTCGGCACCACCCTCGGCTTCACCGCCGCCCTGCTTATAGCCGGAGGGGCTGTGGCCGGGTTTAGAGGCGTCTCCACGGCGGGGGTCGCGCTGGTTGCTGTGATAGCCCTTATGCACCTCCATGCTAGGCTCTCGATCATAACCCTCGCAAGGGAGATGGCTATCAGGAGGGAGGCCCCAAGCCCCTATGAGGGCGAGGTCTTCCCCGTGGCCCTGGTAATCACCAACACGGGCGTTATGCCCCTGATCATAGAGGTCGAGGACCGGCCACCGGAGGGGGTTAAACCCGTGGATCCCCCGCGCTTCACACTCCTAGTCCCGCCAGGCTCCAGGGTTAGGGTGCACTACAAGGCTATCTCCAGGCTCGGGGCTAGGTGCTTCCAGCCGGTGCGGGTTAAGGGCCGTGACCTCCTGGGCCTCTTCGAGTACACTGCCAGGGTATCTGCCGAGTCTAGGTGCATCTATGTGAAGCCAACACTGCATGCTATGGCGGAGAGGGTCGTCTCGCTCCACACGCTACGGGGCGAGGGGGCCCCCAGGCTTAGGCATAGGGGCGTAGAGCTCTACCAGCTCAGGGAGTATGTTGAGGGTGATGACGCGAAGCTGATAGAGTGGAAGGCAACGGCAAGGAGTGGGAGGCTCATAGTCAAGCAGACGCTGGCAGAGGCGATGGGGAGGTTGACAATATACTTCCTAGC